>CAJAYZ010000230.1 GCA_903949225.1 uncultured Planctomycetaceae bacterium | reverse complement strand
GACGAGCTCCGACACCACCGGCACGCAGCCGCGGCTCATCGCCTCCAACAGCGCGATCGAGAGCCCCTCGAACTGGCTTGTGAGGAGAAAGACATGCTGGTCGGCCATCTCGTCGGGAAGACACGCGGCGGGGAGCCGCCCGGCAAACCGCACCGTTCCCGCCGCCAGAAGCGGCGCGGCGAGCGCCTCGAGCTCGGAGCGGTATTCGCCATCGCCGTAGAGCGTGAGCTCGTGGGGGATTCCCCGCTCCATCAGCGCTCGCGAGACGGCGATCATGTCGTCGAGCCGCTTCTGAGTGCGGCGCAGCTCGCCTGAGTAGGCGATCCGCAGCGGGCCGGTCTGCGGTTTGGCTGGCGGCTCGGGGAGATCGGGGACGCAGTTGCGGATCGTGACGGCGCGGTGGGCGAGGTGAGGAAAGCGGTGGGCGAACGAGAACTGAAGCGGGTCGGCGACAGCGACGATCGCATTCCAGAAGTGGCCGAGCCTTCCGGCCTGCTCGAAGTCGAGTTCGCTGTCGGCCTGAAGGAGCCCCACGAGCGTCACCCGGTCGGAGAGCCGGGGGGCGACGACGTTGTTGCGCCAGTCGTGGAGCATGAGGTAGTGGCAGGGGGCCGAGGTTTCGAGGGTGCGGATGATCGCATCCCATCGCACTCCCCAGGGATCGTCGGGGCGCACCGGTAGCGTGAGGCAGGGGATGTCGGCCGGAGGGGATGCCGGCCCGGCCGGCGCCGGCACTTTCAAGCAACCATCCTCGGTGATGAGCACCGACGCATCCCAGCCGCGCGCGCGCAGCCCGCGCACAAGCCGCTCGGCGAACACGCACGGCCCACTCACGGCCCAGTGGGGGAGGCCGACGACCACCTTCGACGTGTGGAGAGGGCTCGTCATGCCGAGCCTCGTCGTGGGGCGGCGCGGAGCCGGCGGAGGAGGTCGGGGAGGTCGGTGCGGAAGAAGACCGCCAGGCCGTTTTCGAACAGGAGGAGGTGGAGAATCGCGAGGCCGAGATAGGCGGGATGCCGGATGATGAGGAGGACGAGCGTGAGGAGGGGAAACCAGAGCGTGTAGAAGCGCTGGAGGAGTGTGATGTTGAAAAAGAACAGCCGGTGGATCGCCGGGGCGCTCTCCGCCGCCCCAGGCCACGCCACCGCTCGATCCCGTTCCCGCGCCACCACGAGGGCCGTCCAGAGAAGAAAGCCGACCGGCACGATCGGGGCGTCGATCCCGATCACGAGGAGAATCGCCGAGAAGAGGACCACCTCCGCCGGGAGGAGGATGCGCTCGAGGATCTGAAACGTCGGCAGCCAGCCGTGCCGCGTCACAAACGTGGTCATCCCCGCCGCCTGATCGCGGCCGGCATCCTCGATCTGATGGGTGAGGATGTGGCGCAGGCCGAGGACGAAGGCCCAGGCGGCGAGGAGCGCCGAAGCCCAGGCCGGCACCGAGACGGCGCCGAGCCGGGCGAAGACGAGGAGCGCCACAGCCGTCGAGATCGTCCAAGAGTAGAGGGCGTCGGCGATCGGCCCGAGGATGCCACGCTCCTTGAGCCGCACTCCCGGCATGCTGTAAAGGATGAAGAGGGCGAACTCGAGGCCGAGGAGGGCCCAGACCGCGGGGGTTGTCGGCAGCCAAAGCCACGGCACCCAGGCGAGGAGGAGCACGACGGCAAACGTGGCCGCCAAGCGCAGCGGCCGGCGGCCGGCGACGAGATTCGCCGCGCCGCTCTCCACGTCCTGCTCGACGTCGAACAGATCGTTGAAGAGGTGGCCGAAGCCGGCGATCCCCACCGAGGCGACGAGGAACAGGAAGAGGTTGGCGAGCGTCGTCGTCACGGCCGGGGCCGGTTCGGCCTCCGCCAGGACGTGATAGACCGGCGCCATCATCACCGGGAGTTGCGTGTCCCACCAGCGGTGGGCGCGGAGGATGCTCTTCAGACGCACGAACCAGCCTCCGTCGCTCGTCGGGCCCGGTCGCCCTGGCGCTGGATCGCCTCGAGGCACAAGCCCGTTGTCAGGGCGCGGGAGGCCCAGCTGTTTTGCTTGAGGCGGGCCCCGAAGTACATCGCAAAGGCCTCCCATCCGCCATCGGCAGCCTGCTTCCGCTCGAGCCACGCTCTGCCGGCAGTGAGGAAGGGGGATTCGAGGTCGAAGTTCATGAGCGCCGACATCGCTAGCGCTGTGTGCATGTCGGGCGCCGCGATCGAGCCGTTGGGGAGGAGATAGGCCTCGATCCGAGCGCGGATCGTGTCGCGGATCGTCGCGAAGCGCTTCACGCCGGCGGCGTAGCCACGCGAGATCGCGTGCCAGAGCGGAAAGGGATCGTGGTAGAAGGTGTCGCAGTCCGATTCCGCGCCGGCCTCGACGACCCGGATCAGCCAGTCGATGGCCCCTTGCGTCTCGGGCAGATTCCCCAGATACCAGATCACGTTGGCGTTGACGACGCCGCTGACGTCGTCGTAGGTCGTGTACTGACACCGCCAAAAGACGATCCAGCGCTGCCAGGTAAGGTCGCGGAGCATCGCCCACCAGTAGACCGGATCAAGCGCGGGAACGGCGCGGAGGATCTGGTAGGTGTAGAAGCGCCCGTGGCGATCGCGGTTGTGGAGCATGAGGGGGCGGTTGTCGGGGAAGGGGATGCCGTTCCGCTGGAGGATCGCCGAGATGCAGGCCATGTCGTCGAGATCGGCGGGGATGAAGGGATGGGCCTTCCGTCCGCTCTGCACCGAGCCCTTGTTCCAGTAGCGCCACAGACCGTGGCCGTCCATCTCCCGGAGGAAGTATTCGACGCCCCGCGCCGTCATCGCCGCCACGGCGGGATGGGGAATCGACGCCAAGGCGTGGAGGACATACGCCGTGGCGAACGGCGAATAATCCTCTTCCGCCGGCCAGCCGGGGCGGTTGCGCCGCGTCCGCTCGACGGGAAACTGCCCCGAGGGGAGTTGGCTCTGCACGAGGAAGTCCAGACCAGCGCGGATGGAAGGGGAAAGCTCGGCTTCGTTCGGCGCGGATGGCATCGAGGTGACCTCTGACCACCGCACCGAGGCGATGCTGGCGGGGCCACAACAAAGCCAGCCCTCCGCGAGGGGGGCGAGATGACGTGGCGGCTTTCTGTGCGGCTGAGGGAGGTAGACTAGCCCCCATCAAGACCTTTGACGATCCGCCCGTGCTGGGGAGCCCGAGGGCGCAGGTACGCACAGGATTGCCCATGCCCGTCCCTCCATCCTCCGACGCCCTCGGCCCCCGGATCGACACCTGGCGGCGGCAGGTTCGCGAGCAACTCGATGCCGAGATCGATGCGGCTGCGATCCCCGCGCCGCTGCGGGATGCCATCCGCTACGGATCGACAACGGCGCCGGCGAGCCGGTGGCGGGCAGTGCTCGTCCTCGAGACGGGGAGCATCGTCGGGGCCGACCCCGAGGCCTGTCTCCTGGCGGCGTGCGCCGTCGAGGCGCTCCACTGCGCCACGCTTTCGGTCGACGATCTCCCCTGCATGGACGACGCTGAAAAGCGCCGCGGGCGACCGGCGCTGCACCGCCGCTTCAACGAGGCCCTCGCCATCCAGGCGGCGCTGTGGCTCCTCGGGATCTCCCGCTCGCTGCTGGCCCGGGCCGCCGCCAAAGCCGGTTCGGCACCGCACTCCGTCGATCCAGTCGGCGCCGCCGCCCGCTTGGCGACGCTTCAGCAACAGACCGAAGACGCGCTCCATCTCGGGCAATTCCTCGATCTTGCGGGAAGCCTCGGTCGGGCGGAGGTCGATCCCGAGGAGGTGGCGCGGCTCAAGTGTGGCCGCCTCTTTGCCCTCGCCGCCGAGGTGCCGGCCTGGCTCCCGTGCCGAGAGGCGGCGCCGTCGGGGCTCGCTTTGGCGCTCGAGGCCTTCGGCGAGGCCGTCGGGATCGCCTATCAGATCCGCGACGATCTCGACGACGACGCCGAGGACGAGCGGGCGGCGACCTGGAGCGACGACGAGGCGAGTGGCCGCCCCACGCTCGTGGCCGCCGCGGGGCGCGGCGCTGCCGCCGCGCGGATCGAAGCGCACCTCGCCCGCGCGGGAGCGGCGCTCGCGCCCCTCGCCGCGGCCGGTGTCGATCCGCAGCTTCTCATGGTGCTTGCCAGACGGCTCCTCGGTGAGCCAGTCGAGGGGGCGTCACCGGCTTCCCCTGGTTGACTCCCGCCAGCCCCTGCCGCGATGCGCCTGGATCACGCCGGCGGCCGGATCGAGCGGGCGTGGTCGAGTTGCTCGAGCGTAGCGCGGGTCGCGGCGTCGATCGACTGTTGATCGACCGCCGTGACACGGGCGCGGCCGGCGTTGCTGTCGGCTCGGAGCGTCGACTCGACCGTGAGTCCCAGCCGCCCGGCGAGCGCCGCAACGCATGCCGCAGACGTGACCAAATCCTCGTAGCGGACGATGAGCAGCGTGTCGCCGAGGGCGGCCCGCGAAGCGAGGCACTTCTTGTTGCGCGACACCCAGTGCTGGCCGATCCCCTCGGGGTTGGTCACCCACTGCTTCTCCAGCCACGACTGGTAGACATTCACCGGATCGCGGTAGAGCCAGATCATCGAGAGGTCGTAGTCGCGGTACTCCTCCGCAACCTCGAGGGGAGACCGGCGACGGCTCTCCCGCACCGGCTTGAGAAGCACTGTCCCGGGAAGGGCCGCGAGGACCGAGCGGATCTGGGGCTCGGGGCGGAGGAAGTAGTCGTCGTAAAGATCGTCGTCGGCATGCTCATGACGGGGCGAAACCCCCGGCGCCGACGCGAGGGTGTCGAACAGCGCCGTCGTCCCGGATCGCTGGAAGCCCAGAATCATGACGAGGCGCGTGGCCGGCATCAGCCCACTCCCTGGTTTTGGTTTCTTTCGGCGGTCCCTTGACCCGCCGCCGGTATCATGGCGGTTTGGTGTGTCGAGGGATACCTCCCGGTCTCGTTCCCCGCAGCCGGAGCCCGCTCCTTGGCCTTCCAGTTCCTCAAAGCGCTCGTCGGGTTGTTTTCCGGCGCCGGATCTCGCGCCGGATCTGGCGCCCGTTCCGTCGGCGCTTCGGAGGGCCACGTCGTCGCGCGGCCGAAGGTGTTCGGAGTGGGGATTGCCAAGTCGGGCACGAAGACCTTGGGGCGTTGCTTCCGCGAACTCGGCTACCGCAACTGCTCGATCCGCGACGATCTCGTCCCGGCCGCCGTCGGCGACCCCGCCGCCGTGATCGCCGCCACCGGGGATTTCGACAGCTTCGAGGACTTCCCCTGGTTTTGGTTCTACGAGCGACTCGCCGCCCGCTATCCCGATGCCCGCTTCGTCCTCACGCGGCGCCGTGACGACGACACCTGGCGGCGGAGCTTCCACAACCACATGCGGACAATTCCCGCGGAGCGGATCGAGCTCGGCCGGCAACTCGCCGAGCGCTTCCTCCCCGGCGTGCCGATCGACGACCTCCACGAGGTTCACAACGAGCGCGTTCGCGCCTTCTTTGCCGACAAGCCGGGCCGGCTTCTCGAAGTCTGCTGGGAGGAGACGCCGTCGTGGGAGCCCCTTTGCGCGTTCCTCGAGCAGCCGGTGCCCGACGTTCCCTTCCCGCACGAAAACCGGGGCGACTACCAGGGCCAACGACGGGGCTGATCCCCGTGTTCGCCATGGCTTTTCGTGCGACTCTTGGGCGACCCCGCCACAGCCGCTCGGCCGGCCTGATCGAAGCGAACAATCCGGTGCGTACTGTGGCTTGCGGCAGTTCAGGTGCCCCTCGAGGAGATTTCAACGTTGATTGAAGCGACTCAAGATCCAGAGATTCTTGCGTACGACAGCATCATCCTCTCTCCGACGATGCGCCTTTGGTACGGCGACGCCGACTACTACAACGTCGGCCTGTGGAGCGATTCGACCCGCACGCCAAAGGAGGCGTCGGCGGCGCTCGTCGACCGGCTGCTCGGAAGGGCGGCCGAACCGATCAACGCGGTGCTCGACGTCGGCTGCGGGCTCGGGGCCACCACCGCGCGGATCAAGCGCCGCTGGCCGGAAGCCAGGGTCGTCGGGATCAATGTGTCGCCCGTCCAACTCGACCGCTGCCGGGTGAACGCGTCCGACTGCGACTTCCTCCGGATGGATGCCGCCGCCCTCGATCTTCCCACCGCGTCGTTCGATCTCGTCACCTGCTTCGAGGCCGCCCTCCACTTCAACACGCGCGAGGCTTTCCTCCGCGAGGCCTGCCGGGTGCTGCGTCCAGGGGGCACCCTCGCGGTGAGCGACATGCTGCTCGACGACTCCCCCGTCGCCCGGCGGATGGCGATCTGGGACGTTGGCCAAGCGAACAAGATCGACGATCCTGCCGCCTATGCGGCGAAATTGCAGGCCACGGGATTCGTCGATCCCTGGG
>CAJAYZ010000229.1 GCA_903949225.1 uncultured Planctomycetaceae bacterium | reverse complement strand
GCCTTCCAGACCAACATCCTTGCTCTCAACGCCGCCGTCGAAGCGGCGAGAGCCGGCGAGGCCGGGGCGGGCTTCGCGGTCGTTGCCGATGAGGTCCGCTCGCTCGCCCAGCGCTCCGCCGCGGCCGCCAAGGAGACCGCCGAGAAGATCGACGCGGCGATCGCCAACAGCCAGCGCGGCTCGCTGAGCTGCGGCAAGGTGGGGGAATCGCTCCACGAGATCGTGCAGAAGGTGGCCGCGGCCGACGCCCTCGTGGCGGAGATCTCGACGGCGGCCCGGGAGCAGTCGCAGGGGATCCAGCAGGTCGGCACGGCGATGGCGCAGCTCGACAAAGTGACGCAGGGCAATGCCACCAACGCCCAGCAGAGTGCCTCCGCTGCCGAAGAGCTCAACAGCCAGGCCCGCACGCTCCAGGATCTGGTGGCCTACCTGCGGTCGCTCGTCACCGGCGCCGAGAGCACCGGCATCGCGGCGCGTCCCCGCACGGCCGCTCGCCGCGTCGAAGCGATCCCGAAGAAGGTTGCCAGGCAGGCGATCCGCTCCGGTGCCCCGCTCCGCGGCCTCACCGAGGGGCCACGCGGGGGACGGATGCAGATCCCGATGCCGGGGGACGCGGGTGCGGCGGGCGATCAGGAGGACCGGAACTTCACCAAGTTCTGAACCCGGTTTTGAACGAAGTGCTTAGCGCCGAAACGAACCCTTGATCGACCGGGGGGTCTATGATGGCTCCACGCCTCCCGCTCACGCCGCTCTCGGTCTGGAGCCTCCCACCGATCGGGGGCCACGCATGGAGTCACCCGCTCGGCGGATTCCCTGGAGTTCCGCCCCCTGCCGCCATGGTTCTCCCCTCCGAAGCCCCACTCACCGCCCAGGCCTACGACTTCCTGGCCAACCTCGTCTACGAGCACAGCCGGATCCGCCTCGGGCCCGACCGCCAGTCGCTCGTTGCCGGCCGGCTGCGGCAGCGGCTCCTGGCTCTCGGTCTGGAGACCTACGACGACTACTGCATCCTCCTCAAGAGCCCGCAGGGCACCGACGAGGTCGATGCCCTCATCGATCTGATCTCCACCAACCACACCCACTTTTTCCGCGAGCCCTCGCACTTCGACCTGCTCTCCCAGCAGATCCTCCCCCGCCTGGCAGAGAAGTCGATCGCCGGCATGCGGCCGCTGCGTTTCTGGTGCGCTGCGTGCTCGTCGGGCGAAGAGGTCTATTCCCTGGCGATCGTCCTGGCGGAATTCTCTCGGCTCCGTCCGGCAGTGCATTGGCAGATCGAGGCCTCCGACATCTCGCAGCGGATGCTCGAGCGCTGCCAGCAGGGGATCTACGACGCCGACAAGGTGAGCGTGCCCCAGCCGGAATGGCTCGAGCGTTATTTCCTCCGCGGCATCGGTGAACGTGAGGGCTACTACCGGGTCAAGAACGAGCTCCGTCGCCAAGTGACGGTTCGGTACGTCAATCTCTTTCAGGATGTCTATCCCGTCCCGCGCGGGCTCGACGTCATCTTCTGCCGGAATGTCATGATCTACTTCGACGTCCCCTCGCGGAACACGCTCATCGAGCGATTGACCGATCAACTCGCCCCCGGGGGCATCCTCTTCGTCGGCCACTCGGAGAGCCTCATCGGCCTCCACCACGGCCTCCGCACGATCGCCCCGAGTGTCTACATGCGTCCCGAGTGACAAGCCCCCGGCCCCGTGCGTCCAGCCAGGTTTCCCATGAGCGTCCCGTCGCCCCAGCGAAAACTCCGCGTGCTCGTCGTCGACGATTCCGCACTCGTGCGGAAGACGATCACCGATTGCCTCACTCTCGACCCGGGGATCGAGGTGGTGGGATCGGCCTGCGATCCCTATGTGGCCCGCGAGAAGATCATGCGGCTCGACCCCGACGTGCTCACGCTCGACCTCGAGATGCCGCGGATGGACGGGCTGACATTCCTGCGGATCCTCATGCAGCACCATCCGATGCCCGTGGTGGTGGTCAGCTCGCTGGCCCAGGCCGGATCACAGGTGGCGCTTGATGCCCTCGAAGCCGGCGCCGTCGACGTCCTCGCCAAACCCAACGGCACGATGTCGGTGGGGGCACTGGCCGGCCAACTCGCCCACCATGTCAAGGCGGCAGCGGCCTCCGTGCGGTTTCGTCGCAAGATCGCCAGGAGTGAGCCGCCGACATCCGCGGCCCCCCCTGCCACCGTGCGTCCGTCGCCGCCGCCAGAGGTTCCCGCCGCGGGGGCAAGGCCCGGGCCCTACACCGGGCGCGTCGACAGCCGCCAGTTGATCGTCATCGGCGCCTCGACCGGGGGTGTGGAAGCGCTGCGGACGGTGCTTCCCAATCTCCCCGCGGGCCTGCCGCCGATCGCGGTTGTCCAGCACATCTCCCCCTACTTCTCCAAGGCGGTCGCCGGCCGACTCGACACCCTCTGCCCGATCCCCGTCGTGGAGGCCGAGGACGGCATGATCCTCCAGCGCGGCACCTGCGTCGTCGCCCCCGGCGACTTCCACCTTGCCCTCACCTGGCAGGGGGAGGGCTACAAGACGCGGCTCATGCAGACCCCGCGGGTGCACCATTGCCGGCCGAGCGTGGATGTCCTGTTTCGCTCTGTCGCCGAATCAGGAGGGAAGAATGTCGTGGCGGCGCTCCTGACGGGAATGGGGAGCGACGGGGCGATGGGCATGGAGGCGATCCGCAAGGCAGGCGGGCGGACGATCGCCGAGCACGAGAAGACCTGCGTCGTCTACGGCATGCCGCGCGCGGCGATCGAACTCGGCGTCGTCGACCTCGTTCTCCCGCTCCCGCAGATCGCAGGCGCCATCGTCGATGCGGTGGCCCGCAAGCCGCTGCCGTCGGCCTGAGGCCCGGACAGAAATCGGGGAAAGCGTCGGGAGAGGCCGATTCTCAGGCCCCTTCGGTGCGGCCGTTGAGGAAGAACGTCTTCACCGCGCCGAGCCCTTTGCACTCGACGAACCCGCGATCCTCGAGGAGGAATCGCCCCTGGAGCTGCTCCGCTGTCTGCTCAGAGAGGTGGATCCGGCCAGGCTGGCCCGACGACTCCATCCGGCTAGCGACGTTGACGGTGTCGCCCCACAGGTCGTAGGTGAACTTGATCTTCCCGATCACCCCCGCCACGACCGGCCCGGTGTGGATCCCCACCCGCATTTGGAGTTCGGTGCCGGTTTCGCGATTGAGGGCGGCGAGGGCGTCGAGCATTTCGAGGGCGCACTCGGCTACCGCGGCGGCATGGTCGCCGCGATGGAGCGGAATCCCGCCGACGAGCATGTAGCAGTCGCCGATCGTCTTGATCTTCTCCACCCCATGCTTCTCGACGATCAGGTCGAAGGCGGTGAAGATCCCGTTGAGCATCGAAACGAGATCGGCCGGGGTTGTCTTTCGCGACAGCGCCGTAAAGCCGCAGAGATCGGCAAACATCACCGAGACGATCTCGTGACCGTTGGCGATCGACTTCTCACCCCCCTTGAGCCGCCCGGCGATCGCCGAAGGGAGAATGTTGAGGAGGAGCCGCTCCGACTTCTCCCGTTCGCGCTCCACGAGCTCCTTCTCGGCCTGGAGTTGCAGCAGCCGCAGCCGTTCCAGATCGCGGAGCCGCTTCTTCTCGAGCGAGGTCGAGACTCGGGCCCTCAGGAGCGTGAGATTCGGCGGCTTGGTGAGGTAGTCCTCGGCCCCGGCCTCGATGCACTGCACCGCCATGTCGATCTGGTCGGCCCCGGAGATGACGATCACCGGCAGCCCTTTGAGATCGGGCGCGAGGTTCATCGCCGCCAACACCTCGAGCCCCGTCATCACCGGCATCTCCATGTCGAGGAGCACCAAGTCGAAGGGGGCGGCCTGCATCTTCGCCACGGCATCCGCGCCGTCGACGGCCTCGACGACATTTCGAAAGCCGATCTCGCCGAGGGCCTTTTTGAGGACAGCGCGCATCATCCGGCTGTCATCGACGAGGAGCACCTGGGCCCTGGCGAGCCAGTGGTCGGCCGAGGCGGGCTCGGCGATCTCCGTCCCATGGTCTTCGCTCAACGCATCGTCTCCGCAGACTGCTTGAAGGAGGCCGTCAGGGATTCCGTACAGACGAGCCTGCCACGGGGCCGTCAGGCCGAATGGTCCAGCGACTCGCCAGCCAGCCGGTCGTGGGCTTCTTGGATGAGCGATTCAGTCTCGTCCCAGCCGATGCAGCCGTCGGTGATCGAGACGCCATAAGTGAGCTTCGAGCGGTCGGCCTGAGCGGGCTGGCTGCCGGGCTCGATGTTGCTCTCGAGCATCATGCCGACGATCGAGCGGTCGCCGGCGACCCGCTGGGCAAGCACGTCGCGCCACACGATCGACTGGCGGCGGTGATCCTTCCCGGAATTGGCATGACTGCAATCGACGATCACGCGGGGCGGAAGTCCAGCCGCCTCGAGACGGGTGCGGGCCTCATGGAGCACCTCGGGGGCGTAGTTGGAGCCGCTCCGGCCGCCGCGGAGCATGAGCACCCCCCAGGGATTGCCGGTGGTGGAGACGACGCAGGTGCCGCCGTCGTTATCGATGCCGAGGAAGCTGTGCGGGGCCCGAGCCGACTGCATGGCATCAACGGCCGCCTGGAGGGAGCCGTCGGTGGAGTTTTTGAAGCCGACCGGCATCGACAGGCCGCTGGCCATCTGGCGGTGGGTGGGCGACTCGGTCGTCCGGGCGCCGATCGCCCCGAGGACGATCGTGTCGGCGATGTACTGCGGCGTGATCGGCTCGAGAAATTCCGTCGCCGTCGGCAGCCCCATCCGGGCGATCTCGATGAGCAGCCCACGGGCGATCCGCAGGCCGGTACCGACGTCGAAGCT
>CAJAYZ010000228.1 GCA_903949225.1 uncultured Planctomycetaceae bacterium | reverse complement strand
TGGGGAGAACGCTCACGAGGCGCGGTACGAGGTTATTGACCTCGATCCAGTCGTCGACGGTCGGCAGGGGAATGCCGGCGGCGTGGGCGAAGGCGGGGATGTGGAGGAGGAGATTCGTCGACCCACCGAACGCGGCATGGACCACCATCGCGTTGCGCAGGGAAGCGGGCGTGACGATGTCGCGCGTCTTCGATCCGGCTGAGGCGAGCGACACCAGCGCCCGCGTTGAACGGACGGCGAGATCGCGCCACACCGGCTGCCCCGAAGGCACGAGCGCCGCATGGGGGAGCGTGAGGCCGATGGCCTCAGCAACCACCTGCGCCGTCGCCGCCGTACCGAGGAATTGGCACCCGCCGCCGGGGGTGGCACAGGCCCGGCAGCCGAGATCGGCTGCTTCTTGAAGCGTGATCAGGCCGTGGCTGTAGCGGGCGCCGATCGTCTGGATCTTGCCGGCATCTTCGCCGTCCTTCGGCGGCAGCGTCACGCCGCCGGGAACGATCACGCCGGGGAAATCAGGGAGCCCGCAGAGTGCCATGAGCATCGCCGGGAGTCCCTTGTCGCACGTCGCAATCCCAAGCACCCCCTGCCGCAGCGGGAGCGATCGGGCGAGCCGTCGCAGGACCGTGGCGGCGTCATTGCGGTAGGGGAGACTGTCGAACATCCCGACAGTTCCCTGGCTGCGGCCATCGCAGGGATCGGAACAGAAGCCGGCGAAGGGCACCTTGCCGAGCCGGCGCAGCTCCTCCGCCGCCGCCTCGACAAGGAGCCCGATCTCCCAATGGCCGGTGTGGTAGCCGAGCGCCACCGGGCGGCCGTCGGGGGCACGGACGCCCCCTTGCGTGGAGAGGATGAGAAACTGCGGATCGGCCGATCCCGAAGCGGCCCAGCCCATGCCGACGTTTTGCGACAGCCCGAAGAGATCCCCTGAGGGGGAGTGTCGCAGCATGTCGTCGGTGAGCGGCAGCACCCCGGTCGGCCCCTCCGCCGCCGAGATCACGGAGTAGACCTCCGGGTCGACAGGACCGTGGGGATCGGACTGCGATGACGACGGCATCTTCAACGATTCTCTCCTCGAGCGCGGATCTTGATCCCGATCGGACCGACTTGTCATGTTCGAAAGGCCTGCCATCTCCACGCAGCGTGACAACCGCCTGCCGGCACTCGATGACAGACCCGTAAGCTACCTCACGGTGATGAAAGTGGGGCGTGCGTCAGAACGACGTATGCTCAAAAACATTCGGGCCGACCCCCGACACGTCTCCCACGGTAACCAGCCTGTCAGGAACTCGCCGCCATGTCCATGCCCCGCAACCGCGCCGCGCGTCGCCGGAATCCGTTCCAGACCCGCCCTATCGAGTCGCGCCTCCACTGCGAGTCTCTCGAGGGCAGGATCGTCCTCACCGCCAGCATCGGCCTCGACCCGGCGACCGGGATCCTCGCGATCACCGGCGCGGACACCGCCGACACGGCGATCGTCCGCAACGACCGCGTCAACGTTGTCGCCACGATCAGCAATGCCTCCGGAACGATGACACGCTCGTACAAGATGTCCGACGTGAAGTCGATCGCCTTCTCCGGCCTCGCCGGCGATGACACCTTCATCAACAACACCGCCATCGGCTCGACTGCCTCCGGCGGTACCGGGAACGACAGCCTCCGCGGCGGCTCCGGCAAAGACACGCTCATCGGCGGCGCGGGCGACGACAAACTCCAGGGGAACAAGGGGGACGACACCCTCCAAGGCGCCCTCGGCAACGACACCGCCATCGGTGGTGCCGGCATCGACACCCTCTTCGGAGGTGTCGGCGATGACTCGCTCGACGGTGGCATCGGTGACGATCGGTTGAGCGGTGGCGCGGGCGACGACTGGCTCGTGGGCGGGGCCGGCAACGACTCCGCGTCCGGTGACGACGGCAACGACGTCGCCCACGGCGGCGTCGGCGATGATTCCCTCCGCGGCGGCAACGACAACGATGCTCTCTACGGCGACGACGGCGTCGATTCGATCGAGGGGGAAGCGGGCGACGATCGCCTCGACGGCGGCATCGGAGATGACTCGCTCCGCGGCGGAGTCGGGGGCGACACGAGCGTCGACGCCGAAGACAGCCTCGACGACGTCGAGGGGACCGAGCAGGAAGACTCCGATGACGATCGCCACGGAACGGCCGTCTCGGCCGTCGGCGTCTCGTTCGATACCTCCGGCGTCGCGCAGATCACCGGCAGCCTCGCCGACAAGAGGGACCGACAGTACTTCTCCTTCCAGCCCGCGACCGACGGCCAGCTCTCGCTTGCTCTCCTTCCCGGGAACGACGGATCGTGGGCAAAGCTGTCGCTCTATGGCGCCAACGGGCTCGAGATGATCGAACTCGACCCGTCGTCGCGGCCCCGGTCGACCGCAGTCGTGCCGGTGGTGGCCGGCACGACCTACACCCTCCGACTGCGGACGCCGGGCAAGTCGGCCGCCGACTTCACCGTCGATCTCAAGCTGGCCTGATCCGTCCGGAGCCTGATCCCGACTTTATCCCCGGGCACCGTGGCGGACGGCCGTCGCGGTGCTCGGGCGTTTTTAGTCACTCCGTCCCCGGGGCCAGCCGTTCCGGATCGCCGAGATCGAGCGGCGTGACCGGATCGACCAGCAGCCAGCAGCAGGCACCGAGAAGGCAAAAGCCCGAGGTGATCAGGAAGGTGAGATTCCAGGCACCGACCGACGCGATCAGTCCCCCCAGCACCGTGCCGGTCCGGTCGACCTTCTGATCGATGATGATGCCGACCACCCAGGGCGAGACGAATCCGCCGAGGTTGCCCATCATGTTCATCGCACCGGAAAGCGACCCTACGCCGCGGCCGCCGATATCCATGCAGGTCGTCCAGCATCCCGGCAGAGTGAGATCCATGGCGAAGCTCGCCAGGGAAATCAGCGCCACCGCCAGGTAGGGATCGGAGACCTTCGTCGAGGCGAGGAACAGGAGACTGGCGGCGGTCATCGCGCCGACGCCGAGGCCACGGCGCATCCTGCCGGGACCGAAGCGGCGCACCAGCGGCGGCGTAATCCAGCCAGCGACGAACGCCCCCAGCCCACCGAGCGCGAGGGGCATCCCCGAAAGAAGCGCGCTTCCCTTGAGGTCGAAGCCACGGGCTTCGAGGAGATACTTGGGGAACCAGGTGATGAAGAAGTACCAGGCGTAGCTCATGCAGAAGTACTGCCCGAACAGTGCCCACACCGTCGGGGAACGACACATCGCCAGCCAGGGAATGTGCTTGTGGTCGTCACCGGCTGCCGACCCGGCCGGCAGGAGGGCCGCTTCGGCGGCATTGACCTGGGGGTGATCGCGCGGGTCGTCGCGGTACCACCAATTGAAGGCGACCGCCCAGACGACTCCGACCGCGCCAAAAATGAGGAACGCGGTTCGCCAATTCACCTGCTGGAGCAGGGCGAAGAGGAGCAGCGGCGTGATTGCCCCGCCCCACCGCGCCGAGAACCAGAGAATCCCCTGGGCCTGGGCGCGTTCGGAGGGGGGGAGCCAGCGCTTGAACGCCTTGGAGATGTTGGGGAAGCAGCCCGCCTCGCCGGCACCGAACAGAAAGCGGACGGCGACGAGCCATGCAAAGCCGCTCACCCACCCGGTGGCAGCGGTGAAGAAGCTCCACCACAAGACGATCCGCAGGATCACCTTCCGCGGGCCGATCCAGTCCCCCAGGTATCCACCCGGGATCTCGAACAGAGCGTAGGCGAGGGTGAAGGCGGAGAACACCTTCCCCATCTGGCTGTCGGTGAGCCCGAGGTCCTTCTGCATCAGCGGCCCGGCGAGCGAGATGCAGACCCGATCGACGTACTGGAGGACGGCGAGCGACACGGCGAAGGCCACGACCAGCCAGCGCGTGTTCGTCGGGCGGTCGACCGCCCCAGGCAGCCCCGGTCGCTGACCATTGCGGAAATCACGGGGCACGGGGGTATCTCCGGGAGGTGGGGGCGACGGGCCGCTGATCACTTCGCCACGGTGGGAATCGGGCGGAGCTTGATGTTGCGGTACCAGCAATCAGAGCCATGGTCCTGGAGGCCAACGTATCCGCGGCGTGGATGATTCTTGTAAGCGACGTCGAACTTGTGCATCGAGCCATCGGGGCGACGATTCACCTCGGGCCACTGATCGAAGTCGATGGCCGACACGGTGCGGCCATTGATGGCCACCTCGAGCTTCGGCCCCCGGCTCGTGACGAGCGCCGTGTTCCACTCGCCGGCCGGCTTCATCAAGTTGGCCGTCGGCTTGACGAGATCGTAGAGGGCGCCGGTGTCGTGGAAGTCGGTGGTCGTCGTGTCGTCGATGGCGATCTC
>CAJAYZ010000227.1 GCA_903949225.1 uncultured Planctomycetaceae bacterium | reverse complement strand
TCCCCGGCGACATCACGCCACGGATCTTGTAGCGGTCGTCGATCCTGCCGGCATACCGCACGCGTCTTTCGCCATCGACAAGCACCACCTCCGGGGTGACACTCACATCGAGCGCTTCGGCCAGCCGGAAGTCGCTGTCGAGATCGATCGGAAAGGGGATCTTGAAGTCGCGGCGATAGGCCTCGATCTCCTCGGGGGCGTCGACCTCACACACCACCCCGACGAAGCGGATCCCTTCGTCAGTGAACTCCTCCGCGAGTTGCCCGAGCACCGGCGCGTAGTCCTGGGCGAGCGGACAGGAGGGATGGAGGAAGGCAAAGCAGACCGCCCGACCATCGGCCCCGAGGAGATCGGCAAAGGAAACGCTTTCCCCACCGAGGGCCTGGAGTTCGAGCCGCTCGGCGGCGATCGGCTTGCCTCCCTGGGCATCGGGGATCGCCGCTCCCGGCGGATCAGCCGCCAGCAGCGCGGCGCTTCCCAGCGCCGACAGCAGACACAAAAGCCACATGAATCGCATCGCGGAACTCACCTCAACGTCTTCCCCTGACAGGGAACGGATCAATACTCCAACTCAAACCCCGCCGCTCGGAGTGCCGCCAGACTGCGGCGGATGCCGTCGCGGGTGTCGTGGAGCGGTTCGTATTCGATCAGGAAAGTGCCATCGTAGCCGGTGCGGGGGAGAAGATCGGCCCAGTCGATGCCGTCAGCGACGTCGCCCACGGCGGCGGCCCGCCAGCCCTCGCCGTCCCGGGCCCAGTCCTTCAGATGGCAGTACGTCATCCGGCCACGGAGGAGATCAACGGCACAGGACGGATCGGCCGGATCGGCCGCGCGGAGATTGCCGGGGTCGTAGTTGAACCCGATCCTGGCCGGGAGATCGGCAAGGAGCCGACGGAGCCCGGCGGGGTGGGTCGTGACGGTGTGAATGTGGAGGGCGGAGCCGTCGGGGCGGTGGTCGATCGCGCCGTGGGTCTCGATCGCCATCGACAGCCCGAGGCGATCGAGTTCCCTGTCGCAGGCCACCAAGGCATCGACCATCCGGGCATAGCGGGCCTCGTCCATGGCAGCCCACGGGGTGAAGCCGGCGAAATAGCGGACCTGCCTGGCGCCACACTCGGCCGCTGCCCGCGACTGCCGGATCGCCGTCACGACCGCCGAAGCCACCTCTTCGGGACCGCCGGCGGAGAAGTCGTTCTCGATGCAGCAGCCAGGGGTCGCGATGCCGCTGGACGTGACCAGCGCCCGGAACGCAGCGATGTCGGCCGGTGAGGGGGCTTCGGGGAGGCGGCCCGGCTGGCCTCCGCCGATCCCAAACTCAAGCTCACGGAATCCAAACTCCTCGGCAATCCGGAAGTGATCGGCCATCGGCAGCGCGCGGAAGCCCCACTCCCCGCAGCCGACGCGGAGACGGCGGTGCGGCAGCGGAGGCGCGAATGGCAGCGGAGGCGGGGATGGAAGCGGAGTCATGCGAGGATTCCCTGGATCGGTCGGGCTGGCTGGACGCCGGTGAGCTTCTGATCGAGCCCGCCGTAGAAGTACGTGAGCCGCTCGGGGTCGAGCCCCATGAGATGGAGGATCGTAGCGTGGAGATCACGGACGTGGTGGCGATTGACGACGGCTTCATGGCCGAGGTCGTCGGTCTCGCCGTAGCTCGTTCCCCCCTTCACGCCACCGCCTGCCAGGAAATAGGTGAAGCCCTTCGGGTTGTGGTCGCGGCCTCCGTTGGCCCCCTGCCCCACCGGCTGACGGCCAAACTCTCCTCCCCAGACAATGAGCGTGTCGTCGAGGAGGCCGCGGGCCTTGAGGTCGGCAAGCAGCGCCGCGATCGGCTGATCGATCTCAGGGGCGTGGATGGCGAGATTCTCCTCGACGCCGTTGTGGGCATCCCAATTCTGCTGCTGATGGCCGCCGCCGGAATAGATCTGCACAAAGCGGACGCCGCGTTCGACGAGCCTGCGGGCGACGAGGCACTGGCGGCCGAACGGGGCGGGGCCGAGCGAGAGCGGGTGAGCTCCTTTCTTCTCGAAGAGCCCGTAGGCGGCAAGCGTCGCCGGGCTCTCGTCGGAGAGATCCAACAGCTCCGGGCCGCTCGCCTGGAGTTGGAAGCCGAGTTCGTAGGCGGCCACCCGGGCTTCGAGATCGCCGGTCGCGGTGCGGGCATCGGCGTGGATCCGGTTGAGGGCGGCGAGGGTGTCGACGCCATCGCGTTGCATCCCCCGCGTCACCCCGGCGGGAGGATCGAGGGCCGGGATCGCCTCGCCGGCCGAGCGGAACACCGTCCCCTGGTAGGCCGAAGGCATGTATCCGGCCGCCCAGTTGGCGGCCCCGGGGATCGGCCCGCCGCGCGGATCGAGCATGACGACGAAGCCGGGGAGATTGTCGTTTTCGCTCCCCAGGCCGTAGGAGAGCCAGCTTCCCAGCGTCGGATGGCCCTGGAGAATCCTCCCGGTGTTCATCTGCAGATTCGCTGACCCGTGGGCGAAGGAATCGGCCCACAGGCTCTTCACGACAGCCAACTCATCGGCATGCCCGGCAAGCTTCGGCAAGGCGTCGGAGATCCACAGGCCCGACTGACCATGCTGGCGGAAGGTCCGCTTCGAGCCGAGGAGCGTCTGCTTTTGGAGCGACCGGCGGCGGATCTCGAGCTCGATCTCCTGCCCGTCGCGCTTCTGGAGCTCGGGCTTGTAGTCGAACAGGTCCATCTGTGAAGGACCGCCATACATGTACAGAAAAATGCAGGCCTTGGCCCCCTTGCGGTGGGCCGGCTTCGGCGCGAGCGGCCGGCTGTCGGCCGGGCCGGCAGCCGACGCGAAAAAACCATCCTTTTCGAGGAGACCCGTGAGAGCAAGGCCTGAGAAGCCGGCGCCGGCGTCGAGGAGCAAGCGGCGGCGGGGCCCAGTGAGGCCTGAAGGGGCTGTGCGATCATCCATCGGCTCGATGCTCCGCTTCAGTCGACGGTGACAAACTCGTTGAGATTGAGGACGAGAAGCGCGAGATCGCGACGAGCGCGGCGCCGGGCCTCATCGAGGCTCGGAGGCACGGCTGGATCGACGCGGAACGGCTCGCCACCGGCGGGATGAACGACGAACCGGCGGGCGATCGTGACGGCGCCGAGCGTTCTCAAGCCGGCCTGCCCCGGACGGTCGAGCGGCTCTTGATCGACAGCCTCGAGCAGTGGCACGGTCGGAAAGGGGGACTCGCCGTCTGCCAGCCACGCCGTCAACTGCCCCCCGCGCCGCTCGAGCCGCAGCCGGCTCCAGGCATCGGTCCGCAGCGGCGCCTTCACCGACGCGAGCACCATCACGCCATCGGGATTCACCCGCCGCAGTTCGACGACGCCATCCTCGGGCACGAGGACCAGTTCGTAGCCGGTGGAGCGCTGAGTAGCCGGCTCGCCGGAGGGGACGCCGGCGAACACCAGCGCGATGATGTCAGCCGCGTCGCGCACAAACACTTCGGCCTCGATGACGCCGTCGCGACATGTCATCCCCGGCGAGAATCCGGCTGGCGGCACGGCCGACGGCTCGCCTCCAAACAGCGCGAACGGACCAGCGGCCGGTTCGGCGTTGACGATCCCCTCGTAACTCCCCCCCCAGACGCCCCCGCCCACGCTCCACCCGGCCGCCGGGCTGACCTCGAGGATCTGCTCCGGGCGGAGAATCTTCCGGTAGCCCTCCTGGAGGGCCCGGGGGACGAGGGGGCGGAGCTGAATCGTATCGGCACGGGACGCCCAGTTCGACGTCTGCCGGTCAAGATAGCCGCGGGCGACCGCAGCCTCCTCCGAGGACGGCCCGCGCGACAGCGCCCGCTCGAAGAGACGACGGATGAACGCCTCGTCGCCCCCCTCGGGCGCGCTCGGGCCGGTCTCCGCCGCGACGCGCTCGGCGAGGGCCAGGGCGCGGTTGCGGGCGAAGTCGCCGTTGACCATGAGGAGGGCCTGCGGCGCGACGATGGTCACGGCGCGCTCGCCGACGGGGCTTGTGGTATTGGTGTAGTCGAGGGCTTCGAGCTCCGGCACGAGGAGCGTGCGCTTCACGAAGCCGTAGATGCTGCGGCGATCCTGCTCTCGCGGATGCGAGATCTCCCAGCCGAGACCGGGCCGCGACTGACCGGAGAGCGAATCGGGCCCGACCTGCATGAAGAACCCGCGGCCGCCGACCATAGGATTGATCGAATCCGACGCAGCCAGAAAAGCATCGCGAATGATCTCCGCCTCGAGCCGGCGCCGGTTCTGCCGCCAAAAGAGCGCGTTCGGCTCATCCGCAGCAAGACACTCCGGCCGATCGGCTCGCGACGACATCCGATAGGCCCGCGACTGGAGGATCGTGCGGTGGAGGGCTTTGAGGCTCCAGCCGGATTCGACGAGCTCCGCCGCGAGCCAGTCGAGCAATTCCGGATGGCTGGCAGCGAGGCCGGCGGCGCCGAAATCATTCGGCGTGGCGACGAGCCCGCGACCGAAGCTGTGCTGCCAGAGCCGATTGGCGGCGACGCGGGCCGTGAGCGGATTGGCAGGGCTCGCGATCCACTCGGCAAGCGCCCGCCGCCCTTCGAGGCCGGAAGGAGCCGCGGCCCCGCTTCGGAACAGTTCGGGGAGGCCGGGAGAAACGACCGCCCCGGGCGTGGCGGGGTTGCCGCGAATGAGAACGTGGCTGGGCTCCATCGGGCCTTCGGCCTCACGCGCTGACAGTGCCCATTCCTCTCCAGCGGCGATCGGCAGGAACATCGCCGCGTCCGGCTTCGGAGGGAGCAGCGCCCGTTCGTAGCGCTTCACGCCACGGATCATGCCGACGAGGCTGTAGTAGTCGGCCTGCGAGAGAGGGTCGAATTTGTGGTCGTGGCAGCGGGCACAGCCGAGCGTCGTGCCGAGGAACGCCTGACCGATCGTGGAGAGTGCGTCGTCGAGCTCGTCGTATCGGGCGAGGCGGATGTCGTCCGGCTCGTCATCCCACGTCCCGAGATGCCAGAACCCGGAGGCGATGACGGCGGAGTCGGTGCGCGGCTCGAGGAGATCACCGGCGATCTGCTCGCGGATGAAACGGTCGAAGGGCATGTCGTTGTTGATCGCCCCGATCACCCAATCGCGGTAGCGCCAGGCGTAGGGCTTCTCGTCGTCGCGCTCGTAGCCGTTGGTCTGGGCATACCGGACAACATCGAGCCAATGCCGCGCCTGCCGCTCACCGTAGGCAGGCATCGCCAGGAGCTTGTCGACAAGCGCTCCCCAGGCGGCGTCGGAAGGATCACGCTCGAATGTCTGGACCATCTCCAGTGGCGGCGGGAGCCCAACCGCGTCGAACCATAGCCGCCACACCTGCTCGCGCGGCGTCGCGGGGGGATTGGAGCCGATGCCGGCCTTGGCCATCCGCGCCCTCAAGATCGCGTCGATCGCTCCCAATCCCTGATCGGCGCCCTCTTCAGCCATCGGTACGGCGGGCCTGACGACCGGCCCATAGGCCCAGCGTGCCCGGTCGTCCGCGCTGATCGTGAACCCAGCCCGACGGACGGCAGCCACAGGCTCTCCCTCCGCGCCGGGCCAGGGGAGCCCACGCCGCACCCACTCCTCGAGCAACTCGATCTGCGCTGGCGCGAGCCGGCCAGCGGGGGGCATCTGCAGGGCGGGGTCGTCGTAATGGACCGCCTTCAGCAGCAGGCTCCCGTCCGGCTCACCACGGACTGCCGCAGGACCCGAATCCCCTCCGGCGAGCAGCGCGGCGAGCGAGTCGAGCCGCAGCCCCCCCTCGGCCCCGGCGGCATGGCACTCCAGGCAATGGTCGTGGAGGAGCGGGCGGATGCGCGTCTCGAAGAACGCCTGATCGGCGGCACGTGCCTCAGCCGAGATGGCCTCATCGCCGCGCGCCGCTCCACCCGCCGCAACGAGCACGATCATCGCCACCGCGGCCCAGGCCATACGGGTGCGACGGACCGATGGCTCTGATGGATTTTGCATGGGAAGACTCCATCCGCAAGTTTACGTTGCCACGCCCCGCGGAGCCATGCGGGACAGGAGCGTGCGTTACAGCGAGATCTGCTCGCCGATCTCCATCACCTGGTCGGCCGGCACTTGGTAGCGGCGTTCCTCCTGGACGGCATTTCGCTTGAGGTAGGCGAAGATCACCTCGGGGATGTGCGACAGGCGTCCCCCTTCGTCGGCGATGATCGTCGAGTGGCCGATGAAGAACGTGGCGGTGTCGACGTCAAAAGGCATTCGGTGCTCCGTGGCGAGCCGGCGAAGGAGGGGGATCAGGAGCGGCTGCTCCATGTAGCCGAACCAGATCGTGATCCTCCAGAAGCCATCGGTGAGGGGCTCGACCTTCGATCGCTCTTCATCCTTGACCTCGGGCACCGGCATGTCGATG
>CAJAYZ010000226.1 GCA_903949225.1 uncultured Planctomycetaceae bacterium | reverse complement strand
CGCTGATCTCGATCGGTGGCGACGACACGCTCAAGACCGCCAACAAGTTCAAGCTCTACCAGGATCGCCTTCCCGCCGGGACGAAGAAGATCCCGGTCGTGCACCTCCCCAAGACGATCGACAACGACTACATGGGGATCGACTTCACGTTCGGTTACTTCACCGCCGTCGACACCCTCGCCGCTGAGATCCGCAATCTCCTCTATGACGCCGAGGCGGGACGGGCCTACTACCTCTGTGAGACGATGGGCCGCAGCGCCGGCTGGCTCTCCTACGGCGCGGCGATCTCAGGCGAGGCGAGCCTCGTGATCAGCGTCGAGGACATCCACGGGAAGTTCCGTGGCGAGGAGACGATCACTGCTGCCGACGGCACGACGAGCATCAAGCCGGTGATGAACGTGGCCGAGGTGGTGAACCGGATCGTGAAGACGATGCGCGTCCGCGAGGAGCAGGAGGGGAAGCCCTACGGCGTGATCGTCCTCGCCGAGGGGCTCGCTGAATATCTCCCCCAGAGCCAGCTTGCGGGCATTCCCCGTGACGACCATGGCCACATCTCGATTACCCACGTGCAGCTGGGGCGGATGTTCTCCAAGCTCGTCGCCGACGAATACAAGAAGCAGACCGGCAAGTCGCGGAAGGTGGTGGGGCTGCAGCTCGGCTACGAAGCCCGCTGTGCCGCGCCGCACGCCTTCGACATCATGCTCGGCAGCCAGCTCGGTGTCGGTGCCTACCGGGCGCTCGCCGAACGCGGGCTCAACGGCGTGATGGTGAGCGTGTCGGGGCAGCTCGACCTCAACTACGTCCCCTTCGAGGAGCTCGTCGACCCGAACACCCTCGTGACGGTCGTCCGCTACGTCGAACGCAACAGCGACTTCCACCGCCTCGCCCGATTCCTCGAGACGTTCGTCAACGACTGACGGGCCGGCGGCCCGCTCACACCGTCAACGAGCCCTTCGTACTCGGGATCCCCGGTTGCCGGGGGTCGCTCTCCACAGCCATCCGGATCGCCCGGGCGGCGGCCTTGAAGACCGCTTCGGCGATGTGGTGGGCGTTGTGGCCGTGGTGGAGGACGGCGTGGACGTTGGCCCCGGCCGCGGATGCGAAGCCCTCCCAAAACACCTCGACAAGCTGGGTGTCGAAGGTGCCGATCGCCGGCACCGGAAACGGGACGTGGAACACCGTCGCCGCCCGGCCGCCGAGGTCGACGGCGACCGTGGCGAGGGTCTCGTCCATCGGCAGCGTGAAGTGGCCGTAGCGGCGGATCCCGCGGCGCTCGCCGAGCGCCTCGCGCACCGCCTGACCGAGGGCCCGCCCCACGTCCTCGACGGTGTGGTGGCCGTCGACATGGAGATCCCCTTCGCAGCGGATCGTGAGGTCGACAAGCGAGTGCCCGGCCAGGAGCGTGAGCATGTGGTCGAAGAACCCCAGGCCGGTGGCGATGTCGGCCCGGCCGGTGCCATCGAGGCCCACAGTGAGGACGATCGAGGTCTCGGTAGTGCGGCGCGTGACGGTGGCAGTGCGGTGCATGGCTCGGGTCGGTGGGGAAAGGGCGAGGACGGGGATGGGGATGGTCAGGATTGGGCGAGGATCCCACCAAGGGTGGTGAGGAAGGCGTCGATCTCGGCGTCGGTGCCGACGGTGATCCGCAGGCCGTCACCCCAGCCGGCATAGTGCATGAAGCGGACGAGGATCCGATTGGCCTTGAGGGCTTCGTAGATCGGGCGGTGCGGTCGCGTCGGGTGGGTGCACCAGACGAAGTTCGCCTGGCTCTCCTGGACCCGGAAGCCGAGGTCGGCAAGCGCTCTGGTGAGCCGGGACCGGGTGGCGAGGATCGTGGCCCGGTTGGTGCGGAGCCAGTCACGGTCGCCGATCGCCGCCGTGGCCGCCGCGATCGAGAGCGCGTCGCAGTTGTAGGAATCCTTGACCTTCTCGAGCTGGCGGATGACAGCGGGCTGGGCCACCGCAAATCCGAACCGCAGCCCGGCCAGCGCGTACGACTTGCTGAAGCTGCGGGTGACGATCACCCGGTCACTTCCGCGGACGAGGTCGAGGCAGTTGGCATCGGAAAAATCGCCGTAGGCCTCGTCGACGACGAGCGCACAGGGGAGCCGGGCGGCAAGCGCCGCGACCGCGTCGGGAGAGAGATTGTTACCGCGCAGGTCGAGCGAGACGAGCTGCGTTTGCGTATAGAGTGCGGCCAGGTCCGCGTCGGTCAGGTTCTGGCTGCTTTGATCCAGCTGTGTCACCGGTGCGGTGGGGCTGGGCTCAGCCGCCACCTCTTGCAGT
>CAJAYZ010000225.1 GCA_903949225.1 uncultured Planctomycetaceae bacterium | reverse complement strand
GGCGGCACGGTGGCGACCTTCTCCATCCCGGCTCCTGCCTTCCAGTCGTCATCACGGTCGTACGTCTTCACCGGCGCCGACCTCCGGAACTTCATCGGCGACACGTCGCGGCCCGCCACCGACAAGACCCTCCGCGGCGCGATCAAGCCCTACATCGACCACCTTGGCTCCACGCAGAATGTAGGCGGCCTGCCGAATGTTGCCTGCAACCTGATCCTGACTGCCGAACTCGCCGCCGGTCAGCAGGTGATCCCGATCGACGGATCGATCGCGATCCAGATCCGCCGCGCCGATCAGGTGGCAGCCGACGACGATGCGACGCCGTAGCCGCCGCCCCTTCAGCCGCTACCCGGTCAACCATTGACGACGTGCCGGGGCGAGCCAGCCAGAAACGCCGCCACGTTGCCGGCAGTCGTTTCGAGGAGCCGGCGGCGGGCGTCGCGCGTCGCCCAGGCGATGTGGGGCGTGATCACGCAGCGCGGCGCCGTGAGCAAGGGATTCGACGGCGACGGCGGCTCCACCGAGAGGACGTCGAGGCCCGCGCCGGCGATCCGCCCGGCATGGAGCGCCGCGGCCAGGTCGGCCTCGTTGACAAGCGCTCCCCGCGCTGTGTTCAAGAGGAACGCCGTCGGCTTCATCTGCTCGATCCGTCGGGCGTTGACAAACGCGTTGGTCTCGGGAGTGAGCGGGCAGTGGAGGCTGACGACGTCGCTCTCGGAAAAAAGCGTGTCGAGATCGACGCAGCCCGGGTCGCCGTCGTGGTTGCGACGGTGGTAGATGACCTTCATTTCGAAGGCCCGGGCGACACGCCCCACCGCCCGGCCGATCCTGCCATGCCCGACGATCCCGAACGTCAGTCCGGCAAGCTCGACAAGATCGCCGTCCCAATAACAAAAGTCGGGGCAAGCCGCCCAGCGCCCGGCGTGGACTGATGCGTCGTGATGGCCGGTGCGATTGGTGAGCTCGAGGAGGAGCGCGAACACGGCCTGGGCGACGTTTGGCGTGCTGTACTCAGGGACATTGCAGACCGGAATCCCGCGCGCCTTCGCCGCCGCGACATCGACGACGTTGTAGCCGGTGGCGAGGACACAGATCAGCTTCAGTCGCGGCAGCGCCGCGATCGCCTCGGCGGTGAGCACCGTCTTGTTCGTGAGCACGACTTCCGCATCGGCAGCGCGGGTAACGACGTCGCCCGGGGCCGTCCGGTCGTGGACCGTGAGCTCACCGAGGCGATGAAAAGGCTCCCAGGAGAGGTCGCCGGGGTTAGCCGTATGGCCGTCGAGGACAACGATCTTCGTCATGGTGGCACCGGAGGACTAGCGGGCTGGAAGGCCACCACGATAGCAGCCGCCGCGACGAAAAGTCACACGTCCCGCGGCACCGCCCAGTGCCCGTCGCGATAGGCCCGCGTCAGGAGCCTATTCGCCTCGTCGTCGCCGACGATCCGCTCGGCGGCGGCATCGACATGGAGCGTCCGCGCGAGCCGGCAGGCGATGTTGCCCAGGTGCACCAGCGCCGCCGAGCGATGCCCCTCCTCGATGTCGGCGTGGGGGCGGCGCGGCTCGCCTGCGGCGGGAGCCGAGCGGACGGCGTCGAGGAAATCGTCGTGGTGGGCGGTGAGATCGACGCTGCCGGTCTCCTCGTCGACGAGCTTGTTCCGCTCTGAATAGAGCTGCCAGCCGGTTCGCTTCCCCAAGATCATCATCCCCTTCGTGCCGTAGAAGGCGTTGCCATTCTCATGCCCTTCCTGAACGTACGGCGACCAGTCGCGCTGCTCGAAGACGAGCTGCCGGCGCTTCGCGGAGCCCCCTGCCCCGGGCCATTCCCAAACGCAGACTTGCGTGTCGGGAAACTCCTGATCGTCGTCGAAGAAATACTTTCCGCCGAGCCCCGACACCCGATCGGGATGCTCGTCGACGCCGAGGCCATAGCGGGCGATGTCGATCTCGTGGACGCCGTCGTTGCCGATGTCACCGCAGCCGAAGTTCCGCCAAAAGCGCCACACCCCCGGAAGAAGATTCTTCTGATAGGGCTGCCAGGCGGCCGGGCCGACCCAGTGATCGTAGGCGAGGGTTGGCGGCGGATCCGAGGGCTTCTCTGTGCCGATCGATCCGCGGCGCTGGCTGTTCCAGGCCTTGGCGACGATCACGTCGCCGATCGCCCCAGCACGGAGCTTCTCGATCGCCCGGCGGATCATCGGGGCACTGCGGGCTTGCGTCCCCACCTGCATGGCGACGCGGTTGCGGCGGGCGGCCTCGACCATCAGCCGCCCCTCGCGGAGGTTGTGGCAGGCCGGCTTCTCCACGTAGACATGCTTTCCCGCAGCGGCGGCAAGGATCGCGGCGGGCCCATGCCAATGATCGGGGGTGGCGATCCACACAGCCTTCACGTCCTTGTCGGCAAGCACGTCGCGGAGATCGTCGCTCCCCTGCGGCTCGACATGCCCGGCCTCGACAACGAGCTTTTTCGCGGCCGCGAGCCTGTCGGCATCGACATCGCACACCCAGGCCACGCGCACATCCTTGCGGCGGACGAGGTGCTCGAGATGCGATCGCCCCATCCCGCCGGGGCCGATGACGGCCACCGGGAGCGGCGCGACGGGCTCGGCCCCCCGGGCCACCGCCGCCGCCAGCGGCAACGCCACCGCGGCGGCCCCCGACTTCAACACCATTCGTCTTGCTTCGCGCATGGCTCGCCCCCCCCCGGCAGACATCAGTTCCCAGCGACGCACGATGAGAGCTTACCGGCAAGCGGGCGAGCCGTCAGCCAACGGCCCGGCCGGGGCGCCGCAGGAGCGCCACACGTCCATCGCCGCCGAGGGGCGCCGCGGCGCTGATCGTCACCCCGTCCATCCACCACACGATGCTCCGGCCGCTGGTCGTCTCGCGAACAACGATCCCCGGTCGGCCGGCGCTCCCGGCCGAGAGCGTGGCGACGATCGACCACGAGACCGCGGGGGAAGAGAGGCCCGTCGGCGTCAGCGCCCGGCTCGAGAGCGCCGTCGCCCCGTTCATAAGCCACACCACCGCCGTCCCGCCGATCCGGTCGCGCCACACCAGATCCCCCCGGCCGTCGCGATCGAAGTCGCCACTGGCCACCACCTCCCAGCGGAGATCCCCACCGAGCGTCGTCGCGGAGCGCTTCGCGAGGCCATTCATGAGCCACAGGACCGTCGTGCCGGTCGTCCCGTTCCGCCAGAGGAGATCGGCCCGGCCGTCACCATCAGCGTCATACCGACCCGAGGTCGAGACGAGCCGCCACACCGCATCACCGCCGATCGTGGCGCTGGCCACGACACGGCCGGCGTTCATCAGCCAAATCACCGTCGAGCCTGTGGCACCGTGGCGCCAGACGAGGTCGTCGCGGCCGTCGCCATCGAAATCGTCTGACGTCTCGATCTGCCAGGCCGCGCTCCCGCCGAGGGAAGCGGTCCCCTTCGCCGTGCCATCGGCCCGGAGGAGCTTGAGGATGCTCACCCCGGTCGTCTTGTTGCGCCACACGAGATCGGAAACGCCGTCGCCGTCAAAGTCGCCGATCGTGGCGAGCGCGTTCACCCCGCCGCCGCCGCCAAGGGCGCGCGTTCCCTTCGTCGCCCCTCCGGCGTCGAGGAGCCAGGCGACACAGGCTCCGGTCGTGGCATCGCGCCACACGACATCCCCGACGCCGTCGCCGTCGAAGTCGATCGGCGGCCGCGGCGCCGCCCGGAACAGCGCCCCATCGGCCGCCGCCACGACCGCAGCGTAGCGCCAGGCGGTAGCCACCGGCTCATCCATCGCGTGGAGCTTGGCGAAATCTCCCCACGGGGAAGCCCCCGATTGACCGGTGAATTGGAAGTCGACGTAGAGGCTCATCCCGGCAGCGGCGAGGCCCTGGAGATACTGCCGGTAGAGGTCTCCCATGCGCCGATCGTTCGTGGCGTCATAAAAGGATTGCTGGGCGGGGCTGCCACGGCTGTCGAGATGGATGCCCCCTTCATAGGCGACCAAGCCAATGGGGCGGCCGAGCGTCTTCGACCACGTGTCGGCGAGGGTTTTGTGGCGTCGCGTCCAGTCGATCGCTGTGTCGACGGCGGTGCGGCAGTCGGCGAGGATCGTGTCGACGGTCGTCGCGGCGGTGTAGGTCGCGCGCTGCTGGTCGGTGGGAAGGATGTAGGGGGCGATGGCAAGGACGTCGAACGAGCCCCCCATCGCCGAGGCCACCCGATTAACGATCCATTCGTTGGCCGCCTGGCCGGCCGCCACACGGACCAGCCGCGACGTCTGCCCGGCGAAGACCTCGCTCCAGATGTCGAGATCTCGCTTCGCCTCGCGGCCGGCGATCTGCCAGTGGTCGAGGCCCGAGTATTCGGGGCGCACGGCGACCTCGTCGACATACCGGGCCCCGTCAAATCCCCATCCCCAATTCCAGATCTCGTTCGACCATTCGACATACACCTTGCGCCCCGGCTCGAGCCGGTCGCGGACCGTCTGGGCGAAGGCCCGGACATATCCGTCGTCGGCCCGTGGCGGCATGTTGAACCACGGATCGGCGTCGAGGTCGTTAGCCAGTTGCACCATCTGCTCGATCGAGACGCCATTGACCTTCGGCTCGCTCGACGAGCCCCCAGGACCGGAGCTCTGTCGGGCGGCATCGGCAGGACGGGCATCGGCAACGGTGCGGACGCCGGAGCTATTCGTCTCCTGCCAGGCCATGAAGCGGATCGCGGCGAAGGGATCGAGGCGTTCAAGGAAAAGTGGATGGAACGGCGAGAACGCCGCCCCCGGCTTCCACACCTCGCCGGCGAAGCTCTTCCCTTTCCAGTCGGGCATCCACACATGGATCCCGCGGACCGGATCGGCCGGATCGGTCGACTCGATGCGGACGAGGATCCCGGCGCTCGTTGGCGTGACGGCGAGTTCCGCCCGGTGGATTCCATCGGGGCCGGTCGACGTGGAGAGCACCCGGGCGTCAAACCCGAAGCTCACCGTCCCCTTCCCCTGCCACTGGGCGTGATAGGTGCCACTGGCATAGTTGCCGACGTCACGGAACAGGAGCGTGGCGGCCTGATGACGGAACTGCCGGCCGTTCTCCGTCCAGGTTTCGAAGCGGGTGATCTCCCCCTTGGCGTTCACCGGAAGCGGATGGGCATCACCGACATCCCACAGCCCCGCGCCGCTTGCCACGTCGACCGCTTGAGCGATCCACGGCCGCGAGCTTTGAAAGGCGTCGGTGAACGTCCAGGCGGGGGACCAGTCGACGACATTCTCGAGATTCATCCCCACCTGCATCGGCGCGGCGGCGAACATCGCCCGCGCTTCGAGCCGCTCACCCCCCTGCCAAGCTGTTCTCTGACACCCCCCCCGCCGCCGGCGCCCGAGCCGCGCGGGGCGTTTTGCAACGCGCCACGGTGCAGAATCGAACAGTCGACAGAGCGTGCCGCTGATGCGCATGGACGTCTTCCTTTGCAACGGAGGCCCGGATTCAAGCGTGGGTAGCTGGGCCAGCGCGACTGCAACCCTCGGCCCGACTCCGATCCCAAGCCCCCCTGGGCTCCGCCAGTGCAGATCGCGTGCCAGAGATCGTCCCGCTCACTTCACCCAGCGGTGGGCGTGGGAAAAAGAGTGGTGATACCAGCTCCCCTCCTTGAACGGACGAAGGTGGATTCCGCAGGGGATCGCATGGCCGCTTGAATCCTTGATCTGGCCGCCGGTTGAATCGATCACCAGCGGCACGCCGTCGGGGCTCTCGGCGCAGTGGCCCACCCACATGATGACGTGCGTGACCTTCGTCCGATCGGTGTTCGAAATGTAGAGGAGGTCCCCCGGCGCGAGCTCCTTGACGAGCGTCTCGTACCACTCGCCGGCGGCTCCTGCCGGGCGAGCGATCATCTGGGCATGGAGCTCGCCGTAGGTGGACGGCGCTTTCGTGAGAGCGGCCGGCGCAGCATCTTTTCCATGGCCATCCCGCGGGCGGGTCCCAGTCGGGGACGTGGTGGTGCTGGTATTCGTAGCCGATGAACCGGGTCGCCGCGGCTATGACCCGCTCCCGCCGCCACTCGACCGGCTTCGCGAGCACCTGCGGTGGGCAATCGAAGCGCCGCACCGGCACCCCCCACGAGCCCCACTTCTGTTTCACCTTCGCTGAATACCACTCGTGCTGCGGCACCGAGCTCTCCTCTGCCACACTCCCGCGCGGGCTCTTGGCGTCGAAGAGAAGCTCGTGGAGCGGTACCTTGAAGGTGAGCTTGTATGGGATCTTGTAGTGGCCTTGATAGGCCACGGCCCCCGCCGCCTCATCGATGCTCTCGCTCTGGCCGGTGTCGCCCTCATCGGGCGCCTCGGCCACGGCAACGGCCGCAGAAGGGAGATCCTGAGCCGACACCGCCACGGCGCCCAGGGTGGCGGCCGACAACCCGATCCACGCCCACCCGCATCGGATCCAGCAAAACAAAAATCGGCGAGACAGGCCCATTCTCTGCTCCTTTCTTGCAAGGAGTCCATCAACCGCCGAAGAGAATCTTGTAGACGGTCCTGCCGGGGTCGACCCGACTCGGCAGGTGCCTGACGATGATCTGCTCCTCGGGCGAGCCCCCCACGGTATTGCCGTCAGCGATGACCGGGCCGCTCTGCAGAAGGTAATGGGCCATTCCGCAGACGATGCCGAAGACGTCCTCCGGATCGCCGTCGAAGCGTTCGACCTCAATGTCCATCAAGCCGAACTGCGGCATGCCGCGCGTATAGAGGCCCTTCGTCCCGTCGTCGTCACGAACGAACTGGAACCGCAGCCACACCGGCACGGGAAGCTGTCCCTCGCTCATCCCCTCGCAAGAGGCCTCGAAGAAAGCTCGTGAGTTGCACACACCGGCGCTCCCCCAATACACGCCGCTGCCGTCGTAGAGCCGCAGCGCCACAAGCGTCAGCTTGGAGAGCATCAGCGCTGACTCCACGGGAGAGCCGGGGGCACTCGCGCCCGCCACGATGACGAGGACGTGGGCCCGGTGGGCCGCAGACTCCTCGCGGCCGTTCGGCCAGAGGAAGTTGCCGTCGGCGTTATCCTCCGCCTCACCGCCGGGAACCGGAGCGGGCATGAGTGCGAGAAAGCCAATCGTCTCGCTGCCACAGGTGACGCCGACCACGCCGTCGTCGTGGACTTCCGCGAGAAACTCCGGCCCGAGGATCTCGGTCACCGCCTCGCCGGCTTTATCTGCGTTGCAGGGCTCGGTGGAGCTGGCAAGGACGAAGCAGAACCGAGCCCTCGGATCCTCGGCGTCGTGATCGATCTCGTCGCCGGCAGACGGGGAAAAGGTGCCAGCCACCAAAATTGGACAAGCCTGCAACCTACCCAGATTTGGTGGCTGGCACCTTTTCCTTTTCCCCGTCTGCCCTTCCGCCGCAGGCCCCGCCCCGCTATTGTCCCCGCCCGCCGAGGGCTGCCTGGGGAGCGGTGCGCACCGATCTCCCCATAGGCGTCCAGGCCGACTCTCCTCCGCCGGAGCCGTGCCATGCTGCGTCGCACGTTCCTTTTTTCTGCCGGGCTGCCTGTCGCGGTCTCGCTTGCCGGCTGCCGCGGGCAGCGGCAGTTTGCGAGAATCGTGAACCCCGGCGACAAGACGCTGATGGGGAGCCATCAGGCAGGCGCCGAGACGTTCGGGCCGCTCGTCGACGAAGCCGTCGCCAAGCTCCTCGCCCGGAATGCCGAGACACCGGTGCAGCAGGTGTCGTATGACGACGCCGGCGAGCCCCTCCCCTGCCTACCAACGCGAATCTGCTTCGTCGGCGTCGAGAACAAAAGCGCCGAGGATATTGGCGACTTCAAGGACGAGCTCTACCAGGTGATCGACGCCCGGCTCCTCCAAACCCCCATCTTCCAGCCGCTCAACCGGCGCGTCGTCGATGCCGGCCTCCTCGAAACCCGCCTCCGCCCCGATCAGCTTTGCATCCCGGAACACATGCGGCAGTTCGCCACGCATCTGGAGCGCGAGGGGGAGCCGATCGACTACCTCCTCTACGCCACGCTCACCTCCGGTACGACGCGCGAGAACCGCGACTACGAGCGCTCCTACCGGCTGACGATGGAGTTGATCGACGTTCGCACCGGCACCTACGACAAGCAGTCGGCCGATCTCGTCAAGGGCTACCACCACAGCCGCCTGAGCCGATGGCGGGCGACAAACCCGCTGTCACGATAGGCCGTCTGGTGCTGCCATGCCACGCCCCGGCCTGCTTGCCATCGTCGTCCCCTGCCTCGCGCTGCTCTGCGGCTGCGCCACGCACATCACGCGGCTCGAGCCGGTGCGGGCGGCGTTCCATCGCGGTGATCTCGCCGAGGCCGAGCGGCTGATCGCGGCCGATCTGGAGAAGCATCCGGGGGATGCGGACGTCCTCACGCTCGACCGGGCGCTCGTGGCCCTGGCCGACGGCCGGCCGATTGAAGCCGAGGATCTCCTCAAGGAGGTTCGCGATCACTTCGACCACCTCGAGCAGGAAAGCCCCGCTGAGGACGCCTGGTCGATGCTCTCCGACGATCAGCAACGATCGTACGCCGGCGAGGATCACGAGAAAGTGCTCCTCCGGGCGATGCTCGCGATCACGAATCTCTCGAGTGACGGCGGCGATGCCGAGGCCTTCAGCTATCAGGCCGCCGAGAAGCAGGCAGAGATCGTCGCCGCAGCCACGGCAGAGGATGGCACGAATCCCAAGGCGTCGTACCGGCAGATCGCGCTGGCTCCCTACCTCCGCGGCGTCCTCCGCGAAGAGACCCACCGCGACTACGACGACGCCGCCCGGCACTTCGCCACGGTCGTCAACTGGCAGCCGGAGTTCGCGGCGGGGCAGACCGATGTCGTTCGCGCTGCCGGCGGCGTCCACTCGCCACGCGGCCATGGGGTCGTCCATATCTTCGCGCTCGTCGGCCACGGCCCCTGCAAGGTCGTCGTCGAGGAGATCCCGTCGAGCGCGGCGCTCCTCGTCGCCGATCAGATCCTTTCCGCCACCCTCACGCAGTCGCTTCCGCCGACCGTCGCCCCGATCAAGGTGCCGCGCGTCGTGGCGGCGCCGGGGCTCGTCAGCGCCGTGGCCGTGGGGCGTGCCCACGCGGCCGGAGGGGTGGCATGGCAGGAGCGGACCACGACGATCACCGACATCTCGCGGATGGCCGTCGAGCAGGAGGCGGCCGTGCACGACCGGACTGTCGCCCGCGCCGTGGCGCGGCGGGCGCTCAAGAAGGGAACGGTGTTCGGCGTCAAGGAAGGGCTCGGCGTCGAGCGCTTCGGGCCGGCGGCGCTTGCTTTCGATCTCGCCGGCGTCGCCTGGGAAGCGGCGGAAAACGCCGACACGCGTTGCTGGGGGCTGCTCCCCGACTCGATCCAAGTGGTGCGGATGGAATTGCCGGCCGGACAACACACGCTCGCCCTCCAGGCGGTCGATCGGCAAGGAATGCCGGTGGGAAGGGCCGTCCCCCGCAGCGTGACGGTGGCCGACGGGCGCAACACCTACGTCGTCCTTCAGGCCCCCGATGCGGGCCTCATCGGCGAGGTCCTCGCAAGCAGTCCGTGACGAGCCGCTCTTGCCACGCGGGGCCGTTGGCTGCCACGCCAACCCGCAAGGTAGAATCCCCCGAGAT
>CAJAYZ010000224.1 GCA_903949225.1 uncultured Planctomycetaceae bacterium | reverse complement strand
GCCAGACCCTCCGGAGCCTTGCTGTGACCCTCCCCCGCATCCGATCCAGGCGCTTGTCGCTCTCCCGCCGCTTTGGCCCGGCGCTCTGCCGGGTTGCGATCTCGATCCGGGCAGCGGCCCTCGCCGCCGCGCCGCCGAGCCCGGAGGATTGGCCCTGCTGGCGCGGCCCGACCCTCGACGGCCAGGCATGTGCCGGTCAGGTCGTGCCGCACTCCTGGGGAGACGCCGAGCATGTCATCTGGACGGTCGATGTTCCTGGCCGTGGCAATGGCTCACCGACGGTCGTGGGGAGCCGGGTGTATCTCGCCACCTGCGACGAGGCGACTGGCAGCCAGTCGGTGCTCGCGTATGACCGGGCCACCGGCAAGCAACTTTGGCAGCGTCAGGTCCACGCCGCAGGGGCGATGCGAAAGAACGAGAAATCGACCGGCGCGTCGACGACCGTTTCCGCTGACGGTGGCCGCCTCTTCATCACCTTCCCCAACTCCGACGCCGTCTTCTGCACCGCCCTCGATCCCGATGGCCAGGTCCTCTGGCAAACGCGCGTCTGCGATTACGCGATCCATCAGGGCTACGGCGCCTCGCCGCTGGTCCATGACGGCCGCGTGTTCGTGATCGCCGACCACAAAAACCGGGGCCGCGTCGCGGCCCTCGATCCGGCCACCGGCAAGGTGCTGTGGGAGAAGGAGCGTCCGCCGGCACCCAACTACTCCTCACCGATCGTCTGGAAACTGTTCGGCCGCGATCAGCTGATCCTCACCGGCTGCGACAAGGTGGCGGCGCTCGATCCGGCCACCGGCGAGACGCTCTGGGAGAAGGAGGGGGCGACGACGGAGTGCGTCACGACCACCGTCACCGACGGCGAGCGCGTCTATTCCTCCGGCGGCTATCCGCGCAACCACATCGCCGCCTACCGGGCCGATGGCTCCGGTACGATTTCCTGGGAGAACGGCGAGCGCGTGTATGTCCCCTCACTCCTCTATTCCCAAGGCCACCTCTACGCGATCCTCGATGCCGGGATCGCCGCCTGTTTCGATGCGGCGACCGGCGAGGAGAAGTGGAAGCAGCGGCTCGGCGGTAACTTCAGCGCCTCGCCGGTGATGCTTGGCGACACGGTCTTCGCCACGAGCGAGACCGGCCAGACGCACGTCTTCCGGGCGACGCCGGAGAAGTTCGAGGAACTGGCCGTCAACCGGCTCGGTGACGAGACCTTCGCATCCCCGGCGATCTGTGGCGGCAGGCTTTATTTCCGCGTCGCCGTCACCAACGGCGACAAGCGCCAGGAGAAGCTCGTCTGCATCGGCAATCGCTGAGCCGGTGTCGCGGGTTGAGCGTTCTCGGATGACGGTCAGCGGGTTTGCGTGGCCGAGGGGCGAGCCGCCCGATCGGCCCGGCGCCGGACGGTGTTGCCGTAGACGTGGAGCGGACGGTTGGGGCGGGCGGTCACCGGCGTGCTCTTGATCTGCTCGCGGGTGTCGCCGAACGTGATCACGCGCGGATCGAAGTCCTTGGCGGAGACGGGGCCCAGGTCGACAAGCCCAGCGATGAGCGTCGCGGCGATCGCGACTCTGGTCACGGTGCGGAAGGAGACGAGCCTGGCGGGATGGGGAATGGCTGGATGGGGCTTGGCGGGGGATCCTGATCGTGGGGACGCTGTTGGAAGCGGAGCGGGGCGGGATCGTGGCCTGATCGAACTCCTCTCGTGCCCCATTTCAATCTTGGAATCGGTCGGTCGATTCCGGCAACTCAAAGCCGCCGGCCCCGAGCGGTGAAATTGGCAGATTCCGTACGGCCCGACCGGGGAAAAGAGGACGGCGATCATGGCTCCCTCTTTGAAGAATTCTCCCGCCGGGGCGGCGCCGGGGCCGCGGCAGGGCCGCCGATTCCGGGTCTGCGGCGTCGTCCAAGGGGTTGGCTTTCGCCCCTGGATCTGGCGGCTGGCCACGGGCCTCGGCCTCGATGGCTGGGTGGAGAACGACTCGTCAGGGGTGACGATCGAAGTCGAAGGGGAGGAGGCCGCCGTCGCCGCCTTCGAGCGGGGCTTGCGTGGCTCTCCCCCGCCGCAGGCCCGGATCGAGGGGATCGATGTCGTGATGCTTACGCCCCGCGGCGGCTCAGCCGATGCCGGCCCGCGATCAGCCGCGGGCTTCACGATCCTCGACAGCCACCGGCAGGCCGGGGAGGCGACGTCGCTCCCGGCCGACATGGCCCCCTGCGCGGTCTGTCTGGCTGAGATCCACGATCCCTCGAACCGGCGACATCGCCATCCGTTTGCCAACTGCACCGACTGCGGCCCGCGCTTTACCGTCATCCGTGCGCTCCCCTACGACCGGGCGACGACGACGCTCGCCTCCTTTCCTCTCTGCCCCGCCTGCGCCGGTGAATATGCCGATCCGGCCGACCGCCGCTTTCATGCCCAGCCGATCGGCTGCCCGGCCTGCGGGCCGGTGGTCTGGTTTGACGCCGGCCTCGAAGCTGGAGCGGGGAGGCCCGCGCCGGCCCGTGGCCGCAGCGACGACGCGATCCGCGCCGCCCGCGCCTCCCTTCGCTCTGGCTCGATCCTTGCCGTGAAGGG
>CAJAYZ010000223.1 GCA_903949225.1 uncultured Planctomycetaceae bacterium | reverse complement strand
TCAGGCGAGCCGGCCGTCAACGATTGCCCGGATACGGCGGCGGTCGTCCTCGGTGAGCGAGCCCCAGTTTTCGACCACGTGCTTGAGGTTGGCGGGAAGTGCGCCGGATTTTGCGCCGCCCGGATTCGGGATCGTGGTATTTCCCGGAGAAGAGCTTGAAGGTTCGAGCCCCTCTTTGCCCACTCACACCGTCGCCGGCAGGAAGCAATGGGCCGGCATCGGGCGGACGTCGCGGACCACCGGCCGGAATCCCATCCGGCCGATGACGTCGGCCTCGAGGTCGATGCCCGGGGCAACCTCGATCACCTCAAGCCCCGCGGCCGTCAGCGCCAGCACCGCCCGCTCCGTGACGTAGAGCACCCGCTGCCCTTGGGCCAGCGCCGTCGCAGCACTGAAAGACACCTGCTCCACGGCGGCGACAAACTTGGCCGTCCGCCCCTCGCAGACGATCTTTAGCCTGCCATCCTCGACCGCCACCTCGAGGCCCCCGGCGGTGAACGTGCCGCAGAACACGAGCCGACGCGCGTTTTGGGCGATGTTGACAAAGCCTCCCACCCCCACAAACCGGCCATGGAAGCGGGAGACGTTCACATTTCCCGCCGCGTCGATCTCCGCGGCCCCGAGGGCGGCGAAGTCGAGGCCGCCGCCGTCGTAGAAATCAAACTGCGCCGGCTGATCGATGATCGCCTGCGGATGGCTTGAGGCGCCGAAACTCAAGCCCCCCGCCGGCCGGCCACCGATCGGCCCCGATTCAACCGTGAGCGTGCAGCGGTCGAGGAGGCCACGCTCGGCAGCGATCGCTGCGATCCCCTCGGGCATCCCGATGCCGAGGTTGACGACCGCGCCGTCGACAAGCTCGTCGCAGGCCCGGCTGGCGATGATCCGCCGCGCATCGAGCGGCATCGGAGGCGGCGCCATGTCGACAGGGCTGTCGGCTGCGCCCGGCCCAGCGGCGGGAAGCGTGTAGCTGGCGTTGAAGCGCTCGCCGAAGGTTTGATCGTGCTCGCCGTCGCCAGCCACCACGATCCGGTCGACGAGGATCCCCGGCACGCGCACCTGCTGCGGCGCGGCCGGTGCGTCGAGGAGCCGCTTCACCTGGGCGATTACGATCCCGCCACTGTTTCGCACCGCCTGCGCGATCGGCAACACCTCGCCGATGATCGCCTCCTCGTCCATGACGAGGCCGCCGGAAGGATCGGCCGCCGTGGCCCGGATCAGGGCGATGTCGAGCCGCATCGCCTTGTACCACAGCCAGGTTTTGCCGCCGATCTCCACCCGCTCCACAAGCGCCTCGGTCGTCCGTGCGTTGAGCCGTCCCCCGGCCTGAAGCGGATCGATGAACGTGCCGAGGCCGACGTGCGTGATGCAGCCGGGGCGGCCGGCTGCGATGTCGCGAAACAGGTGGCAGATCACCCCCTGGGGAAAGTTGTAGGCCTCGATCTCGTTGGCCATGGCCAGCGCGCCGAGCCGCGGGCAGAGCCCCCAGTGGCCTCCGATCACCCGCTTGAGGAGGCCGGCGTGGGCGAGGTGATTGAGCCCGCGCGTCCGGCCGTCGCCTTGGCCGGCCGCATAGACGAGCGTCAGATCGCGGGGGCTCCCAGTGGCAAGGAAGCGGCGCTCGAGGGCGGCCGATAGCGCCTCGGGGTGGGCCGCTCCCACGAAGCCGCCACTGACGACCGTCATCCCGTTCCCGACGAGCGCCGCCGCCTCGTCTGCCGAGCAGAGCTTTCCGGCGAGCGTCCCGATCATCCCCACCAGCCCCCGTTGACGTGGAGCGTCTGCCCGGTGACATACGAGGCCATCGGGCTGACGAGAAACAGGATCGCCTCGGCAATCTCGCGCGGCTCGCCAAAGCGGTGGAGCGGAATCTCTTCGAGCATCGCGTCGAGCGACTCGGCAGGGATCGTCCGCCCCATGTCGGTGAGCACGACCCCCGGCGCGACGGCGTTGACGGTGATCGCTCGCTTCGCCAATTCGCGGCTGACCACCTTTGTGAGCCCGACAACTCCGGCCTTCGCGGCGGCGTAGTTGGCCTGCCCGAAGAACCCGACCGCCGCGCTGATCGAGGAGATGTTGACGATCCGCCCGCCGTCACCGATCCGATCGCAGGCGGCCCGGCAGCCGTTGAAGACGCCGGTGAGATTCGTGTCGATCACTGCCTGCCAGTCGTCGGCGGCCATCTTCCGCAGCGTCTTGTCGCGGAGGATGCCGGCGTTGTTGACGTG
>CAJAYZ010000222.1 GCA_903949225.1 uncultured Planctomycetaceae bacterium | reverse complement strand
TCCACGCAGGCGTCGGCGATGCCGCGGACGATGTGTTCGAGAAGTTCGGGATCGTCGTGGGAGAGGGCGACGTAATCGAGAAAGAACAGTGGCTCGGCCCCGGTGCAGAGGCAGTCGTTGACGCTCATTGCGACGAGGTCGATGCCGACGGTGTGATGGACGCCGGCCATGACGGCGATTTTCAGCTTCGTGCCGACGCCGTCGGTGCACGACACCAAGACGGGATCTTCCCAGCCGCGGCGGAAGAGCCCGGGGAGATCCATCTGAAAGAGCGCCGCAAAGCCCCCTTCGGCGCTGATCACGCGCGGGCACTGCGTCCGCCGCATGTGGGCCGGCAGACGGGCCATGCCCTCGGCGTAGAGTTCGAGGTTCACCCCCGAAGAGGAGTAGGTCGCGCCCGCCACTGGTGAGTCGTTCCTGTAGGAGGCTTTCGGAGGAGGCTTTTGCACCCGGTCCGAAAGGATCGGTCCGGTCTCCGGCCGGAGGCCGAAATGGAATGGTATCATCGCCGCACCATGCTTCCCCGCAAGCCCCGAGCCGCGCCGCGGCGGTCCCACGACGAGCGGCCGCTCCCCGGCCTCCAGTTCAGCCATCCTCTCCCCTACGGTGCCGTTCTCCGCGGCACCGGGGTGCAGTTCGTGGTTTACAGCCATTCGGCGACCGGGATGCGCGTCCTCCTCTATGACGCGGTAACCGACACCGAGCCGGCGGAGGTGATTTCCCTCGACCCAGCCACCGATCGCTGGGGAGACATCTGGAGCATCCTCGTCCCCGGTATCGCCCCCGGCCAGCTCTACCACTTCCAGGCCGACGGCCCGTTCGCCCCGGAAGTTGGCCAGCGCTTCGACGGCAAGGCCCGGCTCGTCGATCCGTACGCCCGAGCGCTGGCGGGGGACTTCTTCGTCGCCGACGACGGCACGCTCGTGCCGCCGAAGTCGGTCGTCATCGACGACACCTTCGACTGGCAGGGAGACCGCCATCTCAAGCGGCCGCTGGCCGACACCGTGATCTACGAGCTCCACGTCCGCGGCTTCACGGCCAGCCCGTCGAGCGGCGTCGCCCATCCGGGCACCTACCTCGGTGTGATCGAGAAGATCCCCTATCTCAAGTCGCTCGGCGTGACGGCCGTCGAACTGATGCCCGTCCACGAGTTTCCCTCGACGGCGATCCCGCCCCTCGAGGGGCGCGGCAATTACTGGGGCTACGACCCAATCGCGTTCTTCGCCCCCCACCGTGGCTATGCTGCCGGCACTGAGCCGGGATGTCAGGTGCGCGAGTTCAAGGAGATGGTGCGGGCCCTCCACGCCGCCGGCATCGAGGTGATCCTCGACGTCGTCTTCAACCACACCGCCGAAGGGAACGAGCTCGGGCCGACGCTCTCCTTCAAGGGGCTGGAGAACCGGGTCTACTACATGCTCGCCGACGGTGGCTCGCGCTACCGCAACTATTCCGGCTGCGGAAACACGGTCAACGGCAATCATCCGATCGTCCGCGAGCTGATCTTCCTCTGCCTCAGGCATTGGGTTCACGACTTCCACATCGACGGCTTCCGCTTCGATCTGGCGAGCATCCTCAGTCGCGACCGCAACGGCGACATCCTCCCCAACCCGCCGATCGTCGAGCTGATCACCGAGGATCCGCTCCTCGCCGACACGAAGATCATCGCCGAGGCCTGGGACGCGGCGGGTGCCTATCAGGTGGGCTCGTTCGCCACCCTGCGGTGGGCGGAGTGGAACGGGAAGTATCGCGATGACGTCCGCCGGTATTGGCGCGGCGACCACGCCCAGACCGGGCATCTGGCGACGAGGCTCGCCGGCTCGAGCGATCTCTATGGAGACGACGGCCGCCAGCCCTACCACAGCATCAACTTCGTCACCTCCCACGACGGCTTCACGATCAGCGATCTCGTTGCCTACCGCGAGAAGCACAACGAGGCCAACGGCGAGGGGAACCGCGACGGCGACAACAACAACTTCTCCGACAACTACGGCGTCGAAGGGCCCACGACCGACGCCGGAATCGCCGCCATCCGCGCCCGGCAGGTGCGGAATCTCCTCGCCACGCTGTTGCTTTCGCAGGGGGTGCCGATGCTCGTGGCGGGGGACGAAGTCGAGAGGACGCAGGGGGGCAACAACAATGCCTGGTGCCAAGACACGCCGGTGTCGTGGTTTGATTGGTCGCTCGTCGAGACCAACGCCGATCTCCTCCGCTTCGTCCGCGAGATCATCCGCTTCCGGCTCGGTAATCCGACGCTCCGCCGGCGGACGTTCCTCCGTGGTGCCGGTGATGCAGGAGGGGCGCTGCCCGACGTTGAGTGGTTCTCGGCCGACGGAGGGCCGGCCGACTGGGGGTCGGTCGGGGCGAGCCTGACCTGTTACTTCGCCGCGGCCGGCGAGCCACAGTCCCCGACGGCGACGCCCGATCCGGTGGCCGGGATCCCGCGGCATGTCCTCATCTTCCTCCATGCCGGCAGCGAGCCGCGGTCGTTTCGCCTTCCGCAGGCGCCTCACGTCGCGGCTTTGCCGTGGCGGCTGTTTCTCGACACCCGTGAGCCGTCGCCCTTCGACGTCCACGGCGGGGCCCGTGGCCCGCTGATGGAGCCGGGGGCGACGCTCGAGCTTCCGCCGCATGCGCTTGTCTGTCTCGTGGCCGACCCGCTCGCGGCTGGGCCGCCGTCGATTGGCAGCCCGTCGGCCGAAGCGGTATCCTCCTTCTGAAGAGGGCGCATCGACGCCCGCCGTCGCCAATATCTGCCGCCCGGAGAGATCCCATGCCCCGCCTCGCGATTGCCCTGTCCCCTGCCCTCTTCCTCGGTGGGCTGCTCCTCGGCGGCTGCAGCAGCTCGGCGCCCCCGGCCCCCGTCGCCAAGAAGGGAGCCGACGTTGGCCCGGCGCTGCCGGCCGCCAAGGGCGCCCACGACGATCACGATCACGCCGGGCATGACCATGACGGCCACGACCATGGCTCCCACGATGGCGAGAAGGCCGAGGCGATGCCCGCCGACGGGGGGGAGGCCCACGACCACCATCACCCCGAGACGCTCGCCGAACTCGTCGGCGAGCTCGACAAGCTCGTCGCCGTCGTCAAGGAGGGAATGGAAGCGAACGTCCGCGAGAAGGCCGATTCCCCGGTCCACGAGCTCGGCCATTTCCTTGGCGACGTGGAGGGGCTGGCGAAGGAGGCGAAGCTCCCGGCCGAGGTCGAGACGGCCGTGATCGCGGCGAGTGAAGCGCTGTTTACCGCCTTCGACAAGATCGACGTCGCGATCCACGGGGCCGACGATCTGGCAAAGGTATGGAGCGAAGAGTCCGCCGGGATCGAAGCGGGCATGAAGACGTTGAAGGACGCGGTCGCCAAGTGACGAAGAGCACCGACAGAAGGCCCCGCTGAACGTTCTCGGATCCGGTGGCGGTGGCTGGGGAATCAGGGAGGACTTTTTCATGCGTTTTTCATTGAATCGTCGAAGAATCGTCGTCGGTGGGCTGGTGGCCGCCGCCGTCGGGGCGGCAGGACAGACGGCGAACGCGCAAACCGATGCGGCTGCCGTCCGGTCTCAACTCCTCCTCCCGCAGGAGCCGGTCGATCCGCTCACGCCGACCGCAGCCAAAGAGACGCTTCTCTCCAAGGATGCCCCCAAGGGACCGCAGCAGATCGTGATCGCCGGGCGGATTGGGGCGAAGGGGATGGAGCCGTTCCTCGAGAACAAGGCGTCGTTCGTCCTCCAGGAGATCCCCGCCGACGACCATGCCGGCAAGGCGGGCCACGACGCCGACAACTGCCCCTTCTGCAAGAAGCGCTCCGCGAACGCGCCGATGGTCGCCGTCCAGTTCGTCGGCGCCGATGGCAAGGTGATCCCGCTCGATGCCCGGAAGCTGTTCGGGGTTCAAAAGGGGCAGGAGGTGGTTGTGAGCGGCCAGGGGGT
>CAJAYZ010000221.1 GCA_903949225.1 uncultured Planctomycetaceae bacterium | reverse complement strand
GAGGCGGTCGCGAGTGCGCAGCACTCGAGAAAACCGGAGGTTTTCCAAGTGGAAAAAGGTCATGGATGACTTTTTCCACGGGCAGTTAGCGCGGCCCGAACGGCCCGCCACCGCCACCCATGCCGAGAGCCTGGCGGCGCTTCTCGACCTCGCCGAAGTATTCGGTCCAGCGGGCCCGCTGGCTCGGGGAGCTGCCGTCGATCATCCGCTTCCGCCAGGCACTGCGATCCTCCTCGGAGCGCGGCCCAGGCCCACCGGCTGCCTGCTGGTTGCCGGCGGCACCACCGCCGCCGCCCCCCTGGCCGCCGAGCCCTTGGAACATCGATCGGCTCCCCTCGAAGGCCTTCTGCATCGATTGCATCTGCTTGAGCTGGTCGTCGATGAGCTTTTGACGCTGCTCCGGCGGGGCGGCGAAGTAGGAGTCGACCCGCGCCTCCATCCCCTTCATCATCAGCTTCCGCCCCTCCTCCAATGCCTTCGGCCGGAGGTCTTCCGGGAGGCTCTGGATCTTCGCCATCACGGTCACCATCGTCCCGACCCGGGCGGCGGTGTCGAGCATGTTCTTGGGAGCTTGATCGGGCGGATACTTTGCCGCTGCTTCCGCCATCACGGTCTTCACCTCGGTGAGCCGCGGATCCTCCTTGACGCCGAACCATCCCCCCCACCAGGCACCGGCCGAGACGAGGCCGAGGAGGAGGGCGAGGAGGAGACTGGCGAGAACAACCGGCCGGCCGCGCGACTCGTTGGGGGCGTTTGATCGGCGATTGGCATGGACGGAGGGCATCGGGGCGGGGCTCCTGGAGAGTGAAGCCCGGGGCGCGATCCCCCGGCTAAATCGCTTGCCGGGGATCGCGGTCCAGGGTTCCTAGCGGAGAAATCCGTCAGGGCCCCGATTCTCCCTCTGCGGGGGCGGCGAAGCAACGCCGCTTCGGGCCGGTGCGGAAACGGCAAAATGACAAAAAGACGGGGGGGCCGGACGGTTTCCCGTCCGACCCCCCTCGTGCTTCGTGTCGACCGTCAGGTCAGCGACCTGCTGGCCGGATCCGATCAGCAGCCCTTGCGGCAGCGGAGGAGACCGCAGCCCTTGTGGCCCTTGGCCTTGCCGGCGTTGCCGGCGTTGCCGTTGCCGCAACCGCAGGCATCAGCGTCGCTCGAGCAGCCCGAGCAGGCGTCGCAGGGGACTTCTTCGCAGACCGTCCGGCAAACCTTGACCTGGATCTGCTTGGTGACGCACTTCGGCACGCACACCGTGTAGGAGCAGGTCTTCGTCTCGCAGACGTTGTCATAGAGGGTGACACAGTAGTTGGCCGTCCGCTGCTGCGGGACCATCACCGTGTAGCACACTTCCTTCGAACGGGTCTCGGGGACACACTTGTTGACCGTGTAGGAAGCGGTCCGCGTTTCGCAACGGAACTTCTTCACGCACACGCTCTTCGTGCGGGCCTCGGGAACCATCTTCGTGACACAGTAGGTGCCGGTACGAATCTCGTCACGGCACTTCTGCACCTTCACCGTCCGGGTCCGGGTCTCGGGGACCATCTTGGTGACGCAGTAGTTGCGGGTCCGGGTCTCGCAGCGCGACAGGGTCACGCAGTAGTTCCGGGTCCGCTCCTCGCAACGGAACTTCGTCACGCACTTGGTGCGCGAGCGGGTTTCGCAGCGGCTCTTCGTCACGCAGTAGGTGTAGGGCACCTGCTCCGTGGTGCACTCCCACCGGGTGGTCTCGACTTCCTTCGACTCGCAGGTCGGGACCCACGTGCGGCAGCAGACCGTCTTCGGGCAGCAGGGGTTGCCCTCGGCGTCATACTTGCCGTTCGCGGAGATCTCCTTGGCGCTGGTCTCCCAGTGGCCGCCCTTCACGGAAACCGTCTTCATTTCCTTGACGGGAACCCGCTTGCTGACCGTGCGGTAGCCGGTCATCTGCTCGGTGTAGGGAACGCGCACCGTGTAGGTCTCTTCGACCTGCTCGGTGTACGGAACCCGGACCGAGTAGCTGGCCGAACGCTGCTCGGTGTAGGGAACCTTCACCGTGTAGCTCGCCGTCTTCTCTTCCTTGACCGGCACCATCACCGTGTACGCCTGCTCGACGCACTCGGTGTAGGGGACCTTCACCGTCCAGCTCCGGCTCTTCTCTTCCTTGACCGGGACCATCACGGTGTAGTTCTGCTCGATCGTCTCCGTGTAGGGAACCTTGACCGTGTAGTCACGGGTGCGGGTTTCCGGAACGGTCGTGTTGACGGTGTAGTTCACCGTCTTGGTGCGCGTCTCGGGCACGTTCACCGTGTACTCGCGGGTCCGCTGCTCGGTGCGGGGGACGCGCTTCGTGACGGTGTACGACCGCTCACGCTGCTCCTGGACATACTCCGTGACGTTGACGTCACGGCTCTCGGTGACCCACTCGCGGCGGAGCACCTTGCGGGTGGCACCACCGGCGGCGGCACCCTCGCTGCCGATCGCACCTTCGCTGACGATGGCGCCTTCGCTAACGATGGCACCCTCCGCAGCGGACGGGGCCTCACCCTCGACGATCGCGGGCTCGGTGTGAGCCACGCCACCGTTGGCAAGAACGGAACCGGCCTCGATCACGGACTCCTGACCGTGGGAAAATCCGCTGCCCGAACAGATGGCAACAGCGGCAACCCAGGGCAGGAAGCCGAACGTCAAACGCTTCTTCACAGAATCCTCCGGATGGAAAGAAAAAAAGGAAACGGTTCGCGAACACTTGGCCGGTCCGTCGCCTGGCCCGCCAACCCCAGATGGAAGGCGAGCCACAGCTCCGCACCGACCGAGCCCGCCGCTTTATTCCCCTGCCGTTCACGTCGCCGGTACGTGGCGAGATCACCGTGATCGTCAGGGTTTGCGCGAGCGGCAAACTCCTGGACAGAAGATCGATCTTTCCCAGTCGGAAAACTCACTGGGGCTCGAAAAGATCCGACCGTGAGGAAGATTCCGGTCGTAGCGGGAGAGCGTCGCGGTGGCGGCGACGCGCGCCGGTGAGCGCGAGGCAGAGCGCATCGCGCCCCGTCGGTCGGGTGCTCTCGGCCGCGCGGGCGTCGTCGCCCGGCAGGCACGCAGGCTCGGTGGGAGCAACAGCTCAGTCGCCGAACGTCGACGGCTGCCGCCTCGCGCGGCGTGGCACTTCAGCCAGTGCGAGGTGGCCGTCTGTGCGAAACGTCATCGCTGCCCCGCTCCAACCGCGGGGCAGCCTGTGAAACCGGTCCGCCCGGTCAACCTGCACGAGCGTCGAGCGTTTGCGCTGGTGGCGGGGTGTCTACGGGCGTGCCGGGATCAGCGAAGCGTGGCCGCTGACGCATTGCCATTTCCCGTCGCGGAGCACCCAGACGTTCGTGAATCGGGAGGCGCGCTCGAAGGGCTTTCCATCCTTGTCCACGCCCGATTCTCGGTAGTCGCCGATGTCGATGGCCACCGTGCCGCCGCCGTAGACGCGGACGTCGATCGAACTGGCCGCCGAGGCAGTAGGCCGCTCGGCGCTCGCCTTCAGGTTCGCGATCCCCTCGGCTTTGGTGAATCGGTGGCCCGATGGCTCGACATAGACAAAGTCAGCAGCCCAGATCCGCTCGAGGATCGAGGGATCATGCTTTAGGTAGGCCGTTGACCACTGCGTGGCGAGATCCTTGATGGCCGCCTCGATGGCGGCTTCTTCGGCCTGGGTGACGTCCGTCGCTTCCTGGGCTGGAGCCTCGGGAGCAACGACGGACATCATCAGGAGTAGCGCAAAGAGCCGTGCAATTCCCGCCGTGAAGATCTTTGAAACGGACATGACAATCGTCTCCGGTGGCGCTGAATCGCGCGTGACCTTGGTGGTGGATGCGGCGGAGCATCCGTCGCCAAGCTTCCCCCGGGATCTCTCCGGGAGTGTAGCAGGCTCGCCAGTCGCTGATGGCTGTCGGTGCCGGCCCGGCTTAAAACAGGTCCGGCCGGGCGCCGCAGATGCGACGCCCGGCCGGAGGGTCATGCCGGGTGGGGCGGGGAACCGCCGTCAGCCCGGTTGGGAATTGCCGGAAGTGCCAGCAGCCCGTCTTACTTGCAGCAACTGCTGCCGCAGCAACTTTAGCTGCCAGGCTCGCATCTGCTGCAGCTTTAGTTGCTGCCT
>CAJAYZ010000220.1 GCA_903949225.1 uncultured Planctomycetaceae bacterium | reverse complement strand
TCGAGTCTTTCGGCTGGAATACGGATAACGGTGGCCTGACCTACACCCGCGGCGGTGATTACGGGATCGCGACGATCGACATGGCGACCGGGGTGGTCAGCTATCTGCTCCTCGACGCTCTCCCGGTCACCGATGCCCTGATCGCGGGCGAGACCGTCCTCGACCCCTTCACCATCCAGGTGATCGACAACCTTGGCGCGGTTGCGGAAGCCACCGCCGTCTTCTCCATCGCCGGCGCCGATCTTCCCAGCGCGTTCATCGCGAATGTGGCCGGGTTCGCCTCGGTGGCGAGTGCCAGCCCGACGGCGGCGACACTCGGCATCCTCAATCCGGCGAACACGCTCGTCCTCTCGATCCCGGCCGAGGCTGGCGTGATCAGCATCCTCAACGTTCAGTGGCAGTGGTTCGACATCAACACCGATACCTGGGTGTCGATCCCGGGCGCCAACGCCCTCAGCTACATCCCGAACAGCGTTGATGCCGTTCCCGCTGGGGCCGTGATCCACGCCGTGGCCGAATACACCGACGCCACTGGCACCTTGATCATCACGTCCGTCGACACGGCGCCGCTGGGCATGGAAATGGTGGGCACTCTCGGCAACGATGCCTTCCTCGGGACGATCTACCAGGATGTGCTCTACGGTGGTGCCGGCAACGACTTCCTTGATGGCAACCTCGGAGCCGACTACCTCGTCGGTGGTGTTGGGAACGACACGTACGTTGTCGATGACTTGGCCGATGTCGTGGTCGAACTTCCCGGCGAGGGGGTCGACACGATCCAGAGTTCCATCTCATGGACCCTCGGTGACACCGTCGAGAATCTCACCCTGACCGGGCTCGGCACGATCAACGGCACCGGGAATGCCTTCGACAACGAGCTCATCGGCAACGGTCTCGACAACATTCTCACCGGTGGCTTGGGAGCCGACACTCTCACCGGTGGAGCCGGCGTCGACACCTTCCGGCTGACGAGCCTCACCGACTCGCTGGCCGCCTCGATGGACACGATCACCGACTTCGCCATCGGCATCGACGTGTTCGATGCCCCGACGGCCTTGGCACGGACTCGGATCACGGCAGTCGCTGACCCCGGCGCATTCTCAACGGCCACCCTCGAGCTTCTGCTCACGCCCGCCGTCCTTCTTGCCAGTCGCGGCGCCTTGGTGACGTTCGGCGGGAGCACGACCGAGGCGTATCTCGTCCTCAATGACGGCGTTGCCGGCTACAACCCGGCCACCGATGCGGTGATCAGGATCCAGTACACCGGTCGACTCACCCGGTTCATCGTCACCTGATCTTCAGTCCTTCCGCGGGCGTCCCCGCTTCGGGGCCTGCTCGGCATCGACGCCGTCAGCCGGCTTCCAACGGCCATGTTCCTGGAGGGAGCGGCGGAGGAGAAACTCCACCTGCGCGTTGACGCTCCGCATGTCGTCGTCGGCCCAGCGGCGCAGGGCCGCGAGGACCTTCGGGTCGATCCGCAGGAGGAAGGCATCGCGGGGAGGCACGGCTGGAAGAACTCCTGGGGACCCGTGCTCCGGTCAGTTGTAAAGCGTGCCGGTGTTGACCACCGGTTGGGCGTGGCGATCGCTGCAGAGGACGACGAGGAGGTTCGACACCATCGCCGCCTTGCGCTCGTCGTCAAGTTCGACGATTTTCTCCCTCGAGAGATGCTCGAGGGCCATCTGCACCATGGTCACGGCCCCCTCGACGATCTTCGAGCGGGCAGCGACGATCGCGGAGGCCTGCTGCCGCTGAAGCATCGCGGCCGCGATTTCCGCGGCATAGGCAAGGTGGCTGATGCGGGCCTCGATCACCTCGACGCCGGCCTGGTCGAGCCGCTCCTGGATGTCGGTCCGCAATTGCTTGCAGATCTCCTCGGTGTTGCCGCGGAGCGACATCTCGTGATCCTCGCTGTCGTAGGGATAGCGCATCGCGAGCGACCGCAACGCCGCCTCGCTCTGCACGGCGACGAAGTCCTCGTAATCCTGGACATGGAACGTCGCCTCGGCCGTGTTCACGACGCGCCACACCACCACGGCCGAAATCTCGACCGGGTTGCCGTGGAGGTCGTTGACCTTCGACGGCCGGCCATGCGTTCGCCCCTGCTCCTCCACGACCTTCCCCGCGGCATCCTTCTTCTCGGGCGTCCGCGACGAGCCGGTTTCGAAATTGCGGATCCGCAACGAGATCGGCTTCTTGGTGTAGAAGGGATTGGCCCAGAAGAAGCCCGTCTGGCGGACCGTCCCCACATATTCGCCG
>CAJAYZ010000219.1 GCA_903949225.1 uncultured Planctomycetaceae bacterium | reverse complement strand
CGAACTACAACACCGCCAGCAGCGCGATGCTCGCGGCCGTGACGGTGGCCAAGGCGACGCTCGTCCCCACGATCACCAGCTCCACCGCCAACGGCATCGTGACCTTCAGGGCCCCGATGACCCCGGCCGCCGGCTGCGCCTTCCCCAAGGGTACGATCACGCTCCGCGATCTCTCGTCGGCCGCCGCTTCGTTCGGCACCGCCACGCTCAACCCGAGTGGCGTGGCGACGTTCACCATCGCCGCCACCACGTTCAGTAGCCTCGGCGCCCATCCGATCACGGCGACCTACACCCCGGCGGTCGCCACGGTCGTCCCGGTCCCCACCACCGCCGAGCCCAACTACCTCGCTGCAACCAGCGCCCAGCTGCTCCAGACGACCGTCCTTCCCACCGGCACGGCGGCAAGCACCGTGTCGGTGGCTAGCTCGGCGACGAGCGTGGTGGCCGGCACGAGCGTCACGTTTACCGCGACGATCACGGTGGCGGCCGGAGTGGCCGCGCCGACCGGCAGCGTCGTCGAGTTCTGGGACGGCGACACCTATCTCGGCAGGGGGACGATCACCGCCACGACTGCTGGAGCCGTCACGTCCTACAGGGCCACCTTTGCCACGACGACCCTCGCCAGAGGGGCCCACGCGATCAGGGCCCGGTTCATCGGGTCTGCGTCTCATGCGGTGAGCAACAGCAGCCCTCTCAACCAGACAATCACCTGATCGAGCGGGGCAGCAGAGCGTTTGCCCACCAGCCGCACGCCACGACGCCAATCGACGAGCCTCACCCCGGCGAGAAACAGCCACCACTTCACCGTGCCGGCGCCGACGAGGGCACCGAGGACGCGGAACGCCGATCCGCGTTCGCCGATCAGGCCGAAACGCTGGTCCAAGACACGAAGCAGGGCTTTGTCGACGACGGTGGGGCCGTCGACACGTTCCCTCCACGGTTTAATCGGCATGACAGGCGTATTCCCCCGTCATACAAGCCCGCGTCTGCAGGCCGCGCGGGGGGGGTGGATGCCGATTCAGCCCCGTCTGATGTCGATTCGTCCCCTCTCCGTGTCGTTTCATCAATTCACCGCACCCGACCGTTTTTGAAACGCGTAGGGAACGTTCCAATGGCCTGGCTTGCCACCGATTCCCGCCGATGGCGTCCCGGTCGCCCCTGCGCGAGGCAAGCTCTCGATCCGCTGATTCTCAGGAGTGCGCCGTGAAGACGAATTGGATGCGTCAGTGGTGGGGACGGATCCATGCCACGCTTGTGTGGCGCAGATTCCGCGACCGGGCGATCAGCCGTGTTCGTCGGCGCTCCACCCGCGACTGGGCGAAGCGAATGGGCTTGGCCCTCCTCGAGCCGCTCGAGGCCCGCGCCATGCTCGCGGCCGACGTCGCCACCGACCGCTTCGACTATCCCCCCGGCAGCACGGCGCTGATCACGACCTTCTCGGATGGCCTTCCCGGCCCTGACTTCCAGGTCGGCGAGACGGTTCAGTTCCTCGTCGTCCGCACCGATGGCCTGGCCGACCAGGCCCCGGGCAACCGCCCGTGGCTCGTCACCGATGGCGTGGCGGGCTTTGCCCCCCATGTCAACGCAGCGGGCGTCCGCGTCGCCCCCGACCTCGACGGCCTGGCCGACGGCCGGATCACCACCGACTGGTTCGTGGAGGGGCAGTATGTCAACGCATCGCTCGAGATCCGCGCCACCGGGCTCGCCTCGAGCGCGGTTGCGATCGAGCAATTCCGCGATTCCGGCTACGAGATCCTCACCAACACGACGCTCACCTCGCTCGCCCCTTACACCGCCGCCGACACGATCACGATCGCCCCGGGCGTCACGCTGACGATCGACCTCGCGACGGATGCGACGTTCGCCGGCACGATCAGTGGCTCGGGCTCCCTCACGAAGACCGGCACCGGCACGCTCACGCTCTCGGGTGCCAACACCTACACCGGCACGACGCGGG
>CAJAYZ010000218.1 GCA_903949225.1 uncultured Planctomycetaceae bacterium | reverse complement strand
GTGCCGCTGCGCTGGCCCGCCGTGTCACCGAAACCTAGAAAAGCGCCGATGCCGACGAAAGCTGCCAGGAAACCGTCGCCCGCGAACACCTGTGGTTGATGGAAACCCCGCAGGTTTTTGAGCTGGACCTGCTGCGCCAGGCCTATTCGGAGGTGACCGCCCGGCAGCTTGCCATCACCGACGAAGGTTCCGCCGTGCAAGCCATCGGCGGACGAGTCAAGTTCGTCGAATCGAGCCATCCCAATCCGAAAATCACCTGCCCGGCGGACCTCGCGCTGGCCGCTGCCCTGTTAGCCCCCCTATGAGTACCGCCACCTATGCATGGCAGCAACTTCCCGGCGGTCCTCGCCTTGCGGTTGCCACTGTCCCGGATTCCGAGTGCGCTGCGCTTTCGATCTATGTGCCCGCCGGAAGCCGCGATGAATCGTCGCTGCCAGCCGGGCTGGCGCACTTTGTCGAACACATGGTTTTCAAAGGAACTAGCCGCCGCAGCGCGCGCGAGTTGAGTTTTGAAATCGAAAATGTCGGCGGTCAACTCAACGCCTGCACCACCGAAGATCACACCGTTTATGAAGGCCGCGGCGAGGCCGATGGACTCCCGGTGCTCGCCGATGTTCTCGCCGACATGGTCTGGCACGCGACGTTTCCCGAAGCGGAAATCGCCCTCGAACGCGAAGTCATCGGTGAGGAAATCACGATGTACCGCGAGAATCCCTCGGATCACATCGGCGACCTCATTTCCGCCGCGTTGTGGGGAAATCATCCTCTTGGAAACCCGATCTCTGGCACGCCCGAGTCGATCCAGCAGATCGACCGCAGCACGCTGCTGGATTTCCGCAACCGCCATCACTGCCGGACGGATCTGATCATCGCCGCAGCTGGACCGTTCACGCTTGCGGAGGTTCATCGAGCGCTCAAACCGCACCTGCCGAAGCAGTTTCACGCCCCTTGGCAGCCGTTGGCCTTTGATCCGACTGCCACCGCCCCACAGCATCTCACCGACGAGCGGGAAACCGACCAGCTCCAGCTCGCGCTCGCCTGGCACACCCCCGGCCGCCATCATCCGCTGCGCAACGCCCTCCGCTTGCTCAGCCTGATGCTCGGCGAATCGGCCAGTTCACGGCTGTTTCTCGAACTCCGCGAAGAACGCGGCCTTTGCTATCAGATTTCCAGCGACATCACCCTGTTCGATGAAACCGGAGCCTTTGAAATCAGCGCCGGCCTCGACCCCGAAGCCCGCGCCGAGCCCCGAGCGACGCGGAAGTGGCCTCCCCTAGGGGCGCTCCGCCGCACGATGCGGCGGTCTGAAGCCGCCGGGAAACCTTGGCTTTCCCGGCGGCGTCCAAGCCCGCGGGGGCCATGGATGGCCCCGTGGGCGTGAAGCTAGAACCCGACGTACGTCACGAGGATGTCGCCGTGCTTCGTGAACCGGGCGATCACGGAGCAGCCGCAGGCGTAGTCGAAGCGAACCTGACCGCAGCCGAAGAGCGTGCAGCGTGAGGTCTCACAGGGACAGCCCTTGCAGCAGACCGGGAGGCAGACAGGGATCGCGACATTCAGGCCGGTCTCGGGGCTGCAAGCCTCGAGGACCGTCTCGTAGGTCGGCTCGACGCAGCAGCCGCAACGACGGTGCTTGTGGGCGTGCTTGTGGCGGTACTTGATGCAGGGATTGGTGGGGCAGACGGTGACCGGGCCACAACCGGGCTCGAAACCGAAGCCGGGGTCGACGACAGGGCCGCCAAGGGGGGCAGGAGCGAAGCCCGGATCGGCGAAGCCCGGATCAACGAAGCCCAGTTCAGCGGGATCCTCGGCGACAACCTGAGTGCCGGCGGCGAGCTGGCGGCGGTGCCCAAAGCCGGCGTCAGCAACGGAAGCCGCGGCGAGCAGGGCGAGGGCACAGGCACCAAACAAAAGCGAGCGGATCATCGGCGAAATCCTCCGTGGCAGGGATCAGAATCGAGTCGGGATGCCGCCCGGCCTCATACCAACCATGGCATGCGGTAGCCGGGAGTCAAAAAAAGAGTCGCGGTCGGGTCGTGATGGCTGAATCGATCGTCCGGGGGAACCGGACACGGGAGTGGTCTACGCTCCTAGCCGCGAGCCGGTTCGCAGCCACGCTCCTAGAGACCCCGCCGAACCTCCCGGCAGGGTGGGTATCATGGAAAAGGCTCCCTCGACTCCGCAGGAAGACTCCCATGCGACAAGTCAGCCTCCGGCCCGATGCGATCCGCTTCAGCTGCCCCGAACTCCATCCGGGGGGCTGCACCTGGTCGTCGGCGCTCGGCGCGTTTCTCGTCTCGTCGCAGAAGCAGGGGAAGCTCGTCCTCGTCGAGATGGATGGACGATGCGTCGATCTCCTCGATCACCCGCTCCTGATCACGTCGATGGCGGTCCGCGAGCGCGATGGCAAGGCCTACGTCGCCGTCGGCCACCAGGGCGTGCACGGGCGGAGCCTGTCGCCACGGAAGTCGCCGGGCGACGACACCATCCTGCGGATCGGACGGGTGTGCGTGTTCGACCTCGCCGACCGCCGGCTCGTCGGCAGCCATGACCTCGGGCCGCTCGTTTCGGGAGCGCACCTCCTCCTCCCCGATGACCTCGTCATTGCCGACGACGGCAGCGTCTACGTCACCGACGCCTGCCGCCCCGTGGTCTATCGCATCCCGGCAGCCGGGCACGGCGAACCACATGTCTTTCTCGCCGACGAACGGCTCGGCGGGGCTGGGGCCGACGGCAAGGGGGGCGGACGGATCGGCGGCCTGGCGCTCATCCCCAGCGGCGCGATCGTCTTCTCCAGCCTTGAAGGCCAGCTCTTCAAATGCCCGCTCGGCAACGCGCATGAGTTTCGCCCGATCGGCACGCCGCATCCCTTCCCCGGGGCCGATTCGGTCACGCTCGGGCCGGAGGGGCACCTCTACCTCGCAGCGACCGATGGCGATCGGCCGGGGACGGTGGTGTGGCGACTGGCTTCGGACGACGACTTCGAATCGGTGCGCGTCGTGGCCGTCGACCGGCACGGCGAGAACGACCGGGCCGTGGCGCTCGCCGTCGCCCAACACCGCGTCTGGGCGATCGACGGCCACCCGGAAGCTTTTGAAGCCTTCCGCCCCGACACCGCCGACTACGTCATCGCGCCGTTCTCGAGCTAGCCCAGCTCAGGCCATGAGCCGGTGGAAGGTGTCGAAAAGGTAGGCGGCGTCGTGCGGGCCGGCGGCCGCCTCGGGGTGATACTGCACGCTCGCGGCCCGTGCCGTGCGGTGGCACACTCCCTCGATCGTGCCGTCATTGAGGTTGCGGTGGGTGACCTCGAGTTCGGCGGGAAGCGTCGCTTCGTCGACGGCAAAGCCGTGGTTTTGTGAGGTGATCTCGACCCGCCCGGTCTGGAGATCCATCACCGGCTGATTGGCGCCGCGATGGCCGAACTTGAGCTTGAACGTCTTCGCCCCACAGGAGAGGGCGAGGAGTTGATGGCCGAGGCAGATCCCGAACATCGGCACCTTGCCAACCAGGCCGCGGACGGTCTCCACGCAGCCGGTGAGCACCTCCGGATCGCCGGGCCCGTTGGAGAGGAAGATGCCGTCGGGGCGGTGGGCGAGGACCTCGGCCGCGGAAACCCGGCCGGGGAGGATCGTCACCCGGCAACCACTGCTGACCAGATGCCGGGCGATGTTCCACTTCATCCCGTAGTCGAGGGCGACGACATGCTTCACCGGGCCGGTGGGCGCGGCGACCGCATAGACGCCCCCCTCGGTCGGCTGCACCAGCGGCGTGGCTGATTCATCGAGCGGCTGCGCCCAGTCGCTCTCCCCCTTGGGCATCACCTCGGCGACGAGATCGCGGCCAACGAGCGCCGGCGCCGAGCGGGCCATCTCGACGAGCTTCACGCCGTCGAGGATCTCGCTCGAGATCACGCCGGTCATCGCGCCACGGATCCGCAGCCGACGGACGAGGGCCCGGGTGTCGATCCCCGACAGCCCGATCACGCCGGCGCTTTCGAGGTAATCCTGGAGCGATCCGGTGGAGGTGAAGTTGCTGGGGATCCGGCTCACCTCACGGACGACGAACCCGGCCATGTGGATCCCGGCGCTCTCGACGTCGTCCCGGTTGACGCCGTAATTGCCGATCTGCGGCGTCGTCATGCAGAGGATCTGACCGCGGTAGCTCGGGTCGGTGAGGATCTCCTGGTAGCCGGTCATCGAGGTGTTGAAACAGACCTCCCCCGACGAGGTTCCCCGGCCGCCGAACGACTCGCCGAAATAGACCGTTCCGTCCTCGAGCGCGAGCGCCGCACGTGCCACAAGCCGCCTCCTGCTGAGAGTTCGATGGGGAATCCGAACGGGGATTCCGGACTGCTTCTGCGAGATCGTACCATGGCCTGCGCGGCTGTCAGGCAGGGCACGCCGAACCGGGGCGCAAGAGGAGCACAGCCGGCCCGAGGGCCAGCGAGGGCTTCTCGAGCCGGGATTTCCGCTCAGTTGGCGGGGGTCGGCTGCGGCTCCGGGGCCGGATCCTCGACCGCGGCCTTTTCCGCTTCGGTCAGTTCCAGGCCATCGGCCGGGCTGCCATCCTCGTCGAGCTTCCCCGCCGCCCACAGGGTGCCCCGGGTGACGAGCCCGAGGAACTCCGGCGTCGCCGTCGTCTCGGCGTAGTGGCCGATCGTCGTCCCGAAGACGCGGGTCTTGCCGAACTGGTTGGTCCAGATGCAGGTCTGCATGGCGTTGCGGTCGGTGCTCATCGCCTCGCCGAGCGGCGTCGCCGTCTCCCACACCTTGTCAGAGTAGTAGAGCTCCTCCTTCGGCACCTCCCACTCAAGCGGCAGCCCGGTGAGGATCGGGTGCTTCCCCTTGAGCTTGCAGGTGTAGGCGTAGTGAGCGCCGTGGCCGGGTGAGGTGATCCCGCAAAACTTGAACCAGTCGTCGTTGCCGACCCGGTAGCAGTGCATCGCGCAGTGCATGAGGACCGCCGGCACCCCCTTCTCGTGCTCGGCGAGAATCTTCTTGAGGAAGGCCGGATCCT
>CAJAYZ010000217.1 GCA_903949225.1 uncultured Planctomycetaceae bacterium | reverse complement strand
GATGTCATCGAAAGTCTCCTCCCCCACAGGGGCATAGACCTTCATACCGACTGGATCAGGATTTCCAAGGCAGGCCAATGCCGCTGCCGCTGGGCTGCATGCCAGCCCCGGCATCAGTGCCGTCGACCCAAGCAAGCGGTCCTCTCTCGACCGACCCATCTGCGGACCGCTCTGTCGACCTTGGCCGCCTTGGACCAGACGACCTACCCACTCACGTCTTCGAGCTGAGAAACACCACCGGCCGATCGATCCGAATCACCGCGGTCGAGAAAAGTTGCGGCTGTCAGTCAGTCGGCGTTCGGGAGGGGGATACGATTCCCGCCGGAGGGTCGCTCAAGGTATCCTACGGCCTACCAAACGACCGTTCCGGTCCGGTGGGGGGGCAACTGACGATCCGTACCGATGCCGAGTCGGACGATGTTGCCGCAGTCCGTTTCTCCCTTTCGGCGACGATGCCGCGACGCGTGTGGGCTGAGCCGGGAACGCTGCGGCTTTCGCGTGGAACGGCCGAAAGCGCGACGGTGGTGATCCGCTCCGACCTCCCTGGAGTCCTCGAACGCTACACCCATGTCGACACGGTCCGCGGCCATGTGACCATCGATCAGAGCGAGACAGTCCGCCGCAGCGACGGCAGTGTCGAACAGATCACTTTCGAGGTTCACATGTCATCCGCGATTCCCGGTGGCCTCGTAAACGACTATCTTTCGGTCCATTTTGCCGACGAGCGAGCCCCCCACATCGATATTCTCGTTCAAGCCGACGGATCGGCCCAAAAGTCGACTTCGTCGCAATCCTCAAGCCCTATTCCCGCGGAGTCCGCGCCATGACACTCCGTCAACAACTCGTTCATCATCGTTTTTTCGCTGTCCTCTTCCTGTTCCTGGCCAACTGCGGGCCCGGGGCACAAGCAGACGAGCCGCTCGCGGCAAGCGAGATTCTCGACCGTGCCAGAGAGATCATGAAGCCTCCGGTGCAGTACCGGATCGAGACCAACGGCATCGAGTCGGTAGTTTCGCAGAAGGAACTCGGCGAACAGGGAATCGCCGTTCGCACTGAGACCGTTGCGCCGGGGTTTGAGCAGATCATGCTCATGATCGATGGCGACATGCTCAAGTGGAGCGTGGCGACAAAGAAGGGCTACCGTCTCACCGGGGTCCTCGGGGACATGATCAAGAAGGGACAGGCCGTCGCAACCGGAGCCGGGACGCCGTCGGCAGATCCGACGACGGCCCCCGCGGGAATGACCGTCACACTCCAAGAGCCAACCACCCTCGATGGCGAAGAGTTCTATGTGATCGATGAGATTCTCCCCAGCGGAATCATCGACACCGTGCTGTCAACGCTCCCTGCCGGTGGACCGATCCCCAAAGGCACCCGCTCGGCGATCAGCAAGAAGTCGGGCCGTCTCATGGAGACCACGCAGCTGTGGCGAAAAGACGACGGCCCGGTGGTCGTGACTCGCTACCGAGACATTACGCCGAACGCGGAACTCTCAAACGAGCTTTTTCTTCCGCCGGACGACGTCGACTTGAAGACGGTTGGCTCCCTTGAGGAATATCACGCTCTTGAAATCGAGCTTTTCAAAGAGCGTTTTACGCCGCCGAAACCGACTGTATCAATGCCGACGTGGTTGTCGGAGCCACTTCAGCGGGATGCGAACGGCTCACCATTTCTCATCCCTCCCGAAGGCTCAGGGCTCACGAAAGAGCAATATACAGCTGAAGCTGACCGAATTGCTATTGAACACTGGAACGACAATCCAGACAAGCCTGGCGACAGAGAGGTCATTGAGCTCAACCTCAAAAAGCTTAACGAACGACTCCTGCGGAGCAGCACCTCTTCACCGCGAGACCCGAGTGACGGATCCGCGCTCGCAAAAAAGCCAACGGCAACACCAACTACGGCCCCATTGCCGCTCGCTCTGATACTCAACACTCTCGCAGTCTTGACACTGGCCGGCTTTCTCATTTGGCGATGGAAGCGACTTCGTCGTTGATCAACGGTTACGGATCCACTGTTCCCCAAGCTCGAATAAGGAGACTTACGAAATGAACACGCAGCGATGGACTGGCAGCAACATTGCGAGATTTCTTATAGCTCTTTCACTTTTCTTGAATGCTTCGCAGCCAGGCGTTGCGTTCCAGGTCACAACCGCCT
>CAJAYZ010000216.1 GCA_903949225.1 uncultured Planctomycetaceae bacterium | reverse complement strand
AGTTGACCAGCTGCCGCCCCGGTTATCGCGGCAATGATTTCGCTGCGTGAGGCCCCCTTGAGGATGTAGTCGTGGGCCCCCGCGGCCACCGCGCGGGCAACGTAGGTGGGATTATCGAAGGTCGAGAGCATCACCACCCGGACGGTGGGCAGATCGGCCCGGATCTTCTCGAGGGCCGCCAAGCCATCCTTCCCCGGCATGCGGATGTCGAGGAGCACGACATCGGGCTTGAGCTTCTTGGCCAGCTTCAGCGCCTCGTCGCCATTGGAAGCCTCGCCCAGAATCTTGACCTCGGAGCCGGCAAGCAGGCTGGCGAGACCGCGGCGAACCACTTCATGGTCATCGGCGATGAGGACTTTGACTGACATGCTCTCTGGCTCCTTCAATGATGTGACACAGCTTCGGTGTATCTGACATCGTAGCTCCATTGCCTCCGACCTACAACGATGGGGACGAAGCTCCCCTCACGCGACGTATTCTACCCCGCTAGGGAGCCAGAAACAATGAACAACGCCTTCGGCCTACCCCTGCCGTAGCCGCCCCTCGGCTTCGCGTCCGAGTGCAAGCATGTCGTCGGCCCCCTGCCGGCGCAGGTCTTCGGCCACCCTCCGGCCGAGTTCCTCCGGTGTCTCGGCGGCGCCAGCAACGGCCCGGGCCTCGATCGTCGCAATCCGTTCGCCGTTCGGTCCGAGGACGCAGGCACCGAGGTGGAGGAGATCTCCTTCGAATCGGGCCCAGGCGCCCACTGGCGCCAAGCATCCACCCGCCAGGGCCGCCAAACAGGCACGCTCGGCACGGACCGCCGCGTGGGATGACGGATCGTCGATTGCACTGACCACGGCCGCCATCCGCGGATCTCCACTGCGGATCTGCACGATGAGGGCTCCCTGGGCAACGGCGGGCCAGAAAGCGTCGGGACGGAGCACCTCGGTGATCCGCTGCTCCAAGCCGAGACGCCCGAGGCCGGCGGCCGCGAGGATCAAGCCGTCACACGCCCCCTCGTCGAGTTGGCGGAGACGGGTGTCGACATTGCCGCGGATCGATCGGACCATGAGATCGGGACGGCGGGCCCGGAGTTGCATGACACGGCGGACACTCGAGGTCCCCACGACGGCTCGGGGAGGCAGTTGGTCAATCGTCGGCGCCGCACGCCCCACGAAGGCGTCGAAGGGGGATGCCCGGAGGGGAACGCAGGCCAATTCGAGGCCCGGCGTGACGGCGGTGGGGAGGTCTTTGAAACTGTGGACCGCCGCATCGATCCGCCCGTCGAGAAGGGCACGCTCGAGTTCGCGGACGAACACCCCGTCCCCGCCCCGGATACCGGCGATTGGGACATCGGTGACGACGTCGCCACGGGTGGAGACGAGTTCCACCGACACCTCGTGCCCGCGGGCCCGGAATTGGTCAACCACCCATCCCGTCTGCGTCCGCGCTAGCGCACTTCCCCTCGTCCCGACGCGGATCTCCGTCCGTTCCATCGCACATCCCTCATGCTCGGCGCCTACCTCGTGGCGCAGTGGTCGACATTCCAGGGCACCAGCCCGGTCTTCTCAATCGTCACCGTCATGATCGGCCCGGGCAATGACGGCGACATGAACTGCGGCGGCCCCCGCCGTCGACAGCGCCCGGCGACAGGCCGACAGCGTACCACCGGTGGTGACCACATCGTCGACAAGGAGCACCCGCATCCCGGCAACCCCGCGGCGCCGGCCGCCGAAGGCATCGCGGACGTTGGCCCGCCGCTCCCCGAACGGGAGGCGGTTTTGCATCACCGTGGCCCGGGTACGCCGCAGCAACCGGCGCACAGGAAGCCCCGACAGCCTCCCCAACCGCCCGGCGATGACCTCCGCCGCACTCGTGCCGCGCACGACCCGACGCCACCAGTGCATAGGCACCGGCACGACGACGTCCGGCGCCCAGGCGGCTAGTGTTGCGGCGTGGTGGCGTTGAAGGAGCGTGGCGAGCGCTGCAGCGACGTCATCGCCGCGGGGATGCTTCGCGCGGAGCACCGCGTCCCGGAGCAGACCGCCATACCCCCCCAGCACGACGATCCCGTCCCAGTCCCGACACCGTCCCCGACATGACCGGCACTGCCCTGTCTCCCCCCCCTGCCCACACGCCAGACAGCGCGGGCCGCCGGCCGTGAGTTCACCGACGCACCCCCGGCAGAGCGGAAGCGGGTTCTCCCATCCCGTCAGCTCCGTCGGGGCGGGCCCCTGCTCCGCCGGCGGTGCCACGTCCCCCTCTCTTCGGCAGAGGACGCAGCGGGGTGGAAAGAGCAGGTCGATCGCGGGCCCTGCCCAGGCCCCACGCTGCCGCTCCAGCCAAGTCCGAAGCCGTGTCATCGCCGCGGAAATCCCGTGTTGAGCCAGGTTGACGCTGTTTCCAGGCCGCCCTATCCTCCGCCCCTCCGCCCGGCCCCAGGCTTCCCCTGCAGGGCCATTCCCCCGCCGTCCGCAGACGCCAGGCCCGGCATGCTGATCGACCGCTACATCGCCCGCGCCCAGCTCCATGCGTTCGTGATCGTGTTCGTCAGTCTGGCAGGGCTGACATTCGTTGTCGACGCCTTCACCAACATGGAGGAGTTCGTCACGCACGCGGCCGAAGGAGGGGGATTGTGGAAGGTGCTCGGCAAGTACTACGGCTACCGCCTGATCTCGTTCTTTGACGCCACAAGCGCCATCATTTCCCTGGCCAGCGCCATGTTCGCCCTGTCGTGGCTGGAGCGCCACAACGAACTGACCGCCCTGCTGGCTGCCGGGGTCACCCGCTGGCGGATCGCCCGCGGATCGATCGCTTTCGCCGCCGTCGTGGCGATCCTCGCTGGCGCCAACCGCGAATTGGTCCTGCCCCGAATCCGGGAGGCATTCTCCCGCAACGCCCAGGACCTCAAAGGCAACAAGGACCAGCCGTTCGAGGCCCGCTACGACCACGAGACCGAGATCCTCTTCCGGGGGCGATCGGTGCAGGCCGCCCCCCGCCGGATCGAGTCCCCGAGCCTCCTCCTCCCCCAGCCGTTGGCGGAACACGGGACGCAGATCGATGCGGCCGAGGCCCACTGGCTCCCCGCGGACGCCCGCCACCCCGCCGGCTACCTCCTTGGGGCGGTGCGTGAGCCGGCTGGCATCGACCGCCTCGCTCCGATCGAGGCCGGTGGCCGGACGATCATCCAGACACCGGCCGGGGCCGACTGGCTGGAACCGGGCCAGTGTTTCGTGGCCAGCGACGTCTCCTTCGAGCAGTTGATCGGGTCGTCGAACTGGAGCCAGTATTCCTCGACGCCCGAACTCGTAGCGTCGATCGCCAACCCTGCCCTCGGAGTCGGCGCCGACATCCCGCTCCGCGTCCACGCCCGTTTCGTGGCGCCTTTCCTCGACATGTCGCTGGCCCTGCTGGGCATCCCGCTGGTGGTCGGCCCCAACCGTCGCGGGATTTTCGTCGCCGTCGGCCTGTGCGTCGCGATGACCGTGTTCTTCTTCCTCGTCACGCTCGGCTGCCACGCGGCAGCCTCGAGTTACGTGATCAGCCCGTCGGTCGGCGCCTGGGCCCCACTGCTCATCCTCGCCCCTCTGGCTGCCTGGCGGGCCCAGCCGATGTGGCAGTGACACTACCGACACTCCAAGGCCGTGGCCGTCTGGCCATCCGGATGGAGCGGTCGTGACGATTGCCCGAGATTGGCAGGCCTCGAGTGGGGGCGTCGCGGATGCCCCCGCCTCCCCCAGGCCGCATCCCTTGCCACACCCTCCCCGTTTCGCCAAACCTTTTTTCTCGACCCGGACACCGCCGTCGGCCGATCTCTCCTTCTATGGGAGGGCACCGACACCGGCACCGTCCCGCAACGTCCGGCAAAGGAGTGCCCTGGCCATGCGCATCAACACCTCACGATTCGGGCGCATCGACATCGACGCCGCCGACATCATCAGTTTCCCCAGCGGACTTCCCGGGCTCGAGGGATGCCGCGAATGGGCCCTGCTGGCGGACGCGACCAACGACGCCCTCGGTTGGCTTCAGAGTACGACGCGGGGCGACATCGCCCTGGCCGTCGTGAGCCCGAGACGATTCGTCCCCGATTACCAGGTGCGCATCCCGCGCAGTGAGCTCACCCCGCTTGCGATCGCCGATCTCCGCCAGGCCCAGGTGGTGGTCATCGTCGGTAGCAACGGCAGGACCCTTACCCTCAATCTCAAAGCTCCGATCGTCATCAACCTCGAAGCCCGCACAGGCCGGCAAGTCGTTGCCAGCGGCGAGCTTCCGATGCAGTACGAATTGCCCTGCGCGACTCCCGGCCTCAAAAAGAGCGCATAATGATAGTGACAGCCGACCGGGGAATGTCGGCTCCACGACAGGATCAGGAAGGATCGAACGATGCTCGTGCTCTCCAGACAGCGTGATGAAAGCATCATGATCGGTGACAACATCGTTGTCACGATCGTTGACATTCGGGGAGACAAGGTTCGCCTTGGCATCAACGCCCCTTCGGAGATTCCGGTTCACCGCCAGGAGGTCTACGAGGCCATCCAGCGCGAGAACCTCCGGGCGGCGCGGCTCGAGCCAGGTGACACCGAGGGACTCGGACGGCTGGCCGACCGGGCTGCCGTTCAGGGCCCGAAGAAGCCCACCGAAGGCCCGCGTCGCTGATTTCGTCTCGGGCTTCCTCAGCCCCCGACGAAATACTCGGGCTCCTGCCCAGGCTTCCACTTGATGTTGCAGCCGAGACTCGGGCGCTGCACTTCGGCGGGTTTGTTCCCTGCCACGAGGGCTTCGAGCGCTGCACGAAGATCGGCTCCGTCCACCGGCACTCCGTTCCCAGGGCGGCTGCCGTCGAGTTGGCCACGATAGGCCAGCTTCCGCCCCGCATCGAAGGCGAAGAAGTCGGGCGTGCACGCCGCCCGGTAGTCGCGGGCAACTTCCTGCGTCTCGTCATAGAGATAGGGGAACGGGTAGCCCCGCAATTCCGCCTCGTGAATCATCTGCTCCGGCGAGTCGGCCGGGTGCCCGGCAACGTCGTTGGAACTGACGGCCGCGAATCCGATGCCGCGCGCCGCGTAATCCCGACCGAGCTGGGCGAGTTGGTCGGCCACATGCTTCACGAACGGGCAGTGGTTGCAGATGAACATCACGACCGTGCCGCGTTCACCGACGACATCCTCGAGCGACAGAACCCTGCCATCGACATTGGGGAGGGAGAAGTCGGGCGCGGTGGTGCCCAGTGGCAGCATGGTGCTCGGGGTGCGGACCATCGGACGAGTCTCCGGGGGGGCTGAGCGGGGGGAACTGTGGAAAAAACGTTGAACGTGGGCGCTGTCGTGGAGCCTCAGCGGCAGCGAAACAGCCGGCGGGCATTGGCGGCCGTCGCCGCCGCGAGCGCCTCGGGCGGACACCCCCGGGCGAGCGCCAGACAACGGGCCGTATGAACGACATGGGCGGGCTCGTTGCGTCGCCCCCGCAGCGGCTCCGGCGAGAGGAAGGGGCTGTCGGTTTCCACGAGCAGCCGGTCGATCGGAACGGTTGTCGCCACCTCGCGGAGCTGGGCCGACGAGCGAAAGGTCACCATTCCCGCAAACCCGAGATGGCAACCGAGATCGATGGCCTCGGCAGCCTCCGCCGCCGTGCCGGTGAAGGCGTGGAGGATCGCGGCCAATGGCCCACGGGCGATCGCCTCGCGGAGCATGGCGAGGACGTCGGAGATGCTCTCGCGGGTGTGAATGACCAGTGGCAGGGAGAGACGCTGGGCCAGTCTGAGGTGACGATCGAACCACTCCAGCTGCACGTCCTTGGGCGCGTGGTCGCGGTACCAATCGAGCCCCGTCTCGCCGATGGCGGCAACCCGCTCCGACTCGGCCAGGGCCACGATCCGATCCCATTCGCCCGCGACGACCTCCCCAACATCATTGGGATGAATGCCTGCCGCGGCGACGATCCCGACTTCACGGGAGGCGAGATCAGCCGCCGCCTCGCTGTCAATCGCCCGGGTGCCGATCACCGCCATCCCGCTAACCCCCGCGGCACGGGCCCGCGCCACCACCTCGGGAAGCTCGTCCAGATAGCGCATCGGATCAAGATGGCAATGGCTGTCGAAGAGGTCCATGCCTTCCCCCTGCACCGTGAACCGCCGCTTTCATTCTGACAACCTCCGGAAACCGGAGTCGATCAGGGAGCGGTTGCTGGGGCCTTCGCGCCACTGCGGCCGCCGCGGGCGAGTTCCTCGAGCACATCTGCGTGTTGGAGCGAGGCTTCGCGGGCCTCGAGCACCAGTTCAATCTCCTCTGCCGCGCCACCGGCATCGACGAGCCGCTGAAGACGCCCGATTTGACGGCGCAATCCGTCGAGAACACGAGGGAGCATCGCTCCCAGATCGACGTCGTGCGTTGCCGTGTATCGGATCGGAAACACCGGACTCGGCGGCGTCTCGCCCCGCTCCGCGAGCAACCGGCCAGCCCGATCAGCGAGGCTCCGTTGATCATCGACGAGATCGACGATCGCGAGTTTGATCGCCTCGTCCCCGGGGAAGCTCCACACCCCCGCCGCAGCGACGTACGAGTGGAGCGACGAACCGAGTGTGTCGACGAGGTCGGCGAGAGTCGTCTTCATGGAAGGTGCCGTGCGGGTGTTGGGGGGTCAGGAGGCAAACGCCCCGGCGAGCCGGGCAAAGGCGTACAGCCCCGACCAGAAGATGCCGAGCGAAACAACCGGGACAACGAGAGCCGTCACGAGCGCTCCGGGGATCGACACCAAGGGGAACGCGTCGGCGGTCCGATCGGCCGGCGGCGGATCGAACGTCATGACCTTCAGCACGCGGAGGTAATAGAAGAGGCTGATCACCGTGTTGATGCCACCGACCACGAGAAGCACGAGCATCAACGGGCGTTCGGCGTCGAGGGAAACCGCCTCCATGACGGAGGAGAACACGAGGAACTTCGAGATGAATCCCGCCAGCGGCGGAAGCCCGATGAGGCTCACCAGGACGATGCCCGTGGCGACAACGATCCCCGGGTTCGTCCGAATCAAGCCGGCGTAGGACGCGATCTCCTCGCTCCGCAGCGAATTCCGCAGCAGCGCCACGATGGCGAAAGCCGCCAGATTCATGAAGACGTACGTAACGAGATAGAAGCAGACGGCAGCGACCGCGGATCGGCTGGCATCGGCATCGCGGCCTGCCAGAGCCACCGCCGCCGCCACTCCCATCATCAGGTAGCCGGCGTGGGCGATCGTGGAGTAGGCGAGGAGTCGCTTCATGTTCGTCTGCCCGTAGGCAGCGAGATTCCCCAGCGTGCAGGTAAGGGCAGCAAGGAGGGCGATGACGCCAACAATGAAATGCCTCGTTTCGCCAAGCCCCGCCATCTCCACCGCATGATCGGGCCCCGGGCCGGTCGTTCCCATCCCGAACGCGACGCGGAGGAGGAGCGCGATGGCCGCCGCCTTGCTGGCCACCGAAAGGAATGCCCCGATCTCAGCCGCGGCTCCAGCGAAAACGTCGGGGCACCAAAAGTGGAACGGCACGGCGGAGAGCTTGAACGCCAAGCCAGTGGCCACCATCAACCCGCCGATGGCCAGGGCCAATCCCGTGCCGCCAGGCATCCACATCGAATCGAGCGATGCCAGCGCCCGGGCCATCGTCGGCATGTGGCAGGTGCCAAGAACGCCGGCCAGAAGGCTCAAGCCATAGAGCATCACACCCGCGGCCCCGGCGCCGTAGACGGCATACTTGAGGGCCGCCTCGGAGCTCGCCTTCCGTCCCTTGAGGAGCCCGGCGAGGGCATAGGAGGGAACGCTCGCCATCTCCACCGCCATGAACACCATCAGGAGGTGATTGGCGGAGGCCATCAGGCACATGCCGAGGGTCGAGCCCAGGACGAGCGTGTAGAAGTCGGCGCCATCCTCGGAATCGGGAATGCCGGAGACCTTCGTGAACAGGATGAACAACACGAGGAATCCGGCGAGGAGCAAGCGAATGTAGGCCGTGAGCGAATCGAAGGCGAGGAGACCACCAAACAGCTCCTGCCGCCCGGCGAGGAGATCACCGATCGCTGAGGCCCAAGCGCCGCCGCGAAGGGACAAGACATCGTCCCAGGCGAAGAACAACGAAAACAGAACTCCGCCCAGCGCCAGAAAGCCGGAGTCAACGAGGCGGAGGAGCGGCAGCATCCGGCAGAGCAGCAGCAGGACGATCGTCGCCGCGAGGCACAGCTCCGGGCGAAAATGGGGCAACGACACGGCAAGCGTGTCATGGAGCGTACCGTCGAGGAGCGTGCCGAGATTGCGGTCGGGATTCACCGGCCACCCCCAACGGTGAAGGTATCGATCGTGGCCTGCAGTTCGACAGCGCCGCTGTCCGTTGCTGCGGTCGCACCGGCCGCCGCCGGGTGACCGTCATGCACCGAACGGGTCCACTCGGCAAGCGTTTCCACCTGCCGGTTCACCGTCGGCGTGATGTAGTTGAAGATCAACTGCGGCGCCACTCCGAAGACGATGGCCAACACGACCAGCGGCACAGCGATCGCCAACTCCCGGCGGGTCATCGGCGTGAGATGGTCGCCGTGCGGGCCCTTGTACTCCGCCCCGAGGTAGACACGCTGGATCGCCCAGAGGATGTACGCGGCGGTGAGGATCACCGTAAACGCGGAACAGACGGCGAGCAGGCGGCTGTAGTTCCAGCTCGAGAGCGTGACGAGCACCTCGCCGATGAATCCGCAGAGGCCAGGAAGCCCGAGCCCGGCGAAGAAGATCGCCACGGCCAGCGAGGCATAAAGGGGCATGCGGTTGAAGATCCCGCCGAACTCCTCGAGGTTGCGGTGGTGGACGCGGTCATAAAGGACGCCCACCATGAAGAACATGCCAGCCGAACTGATGCCGTGGGCGAGCATCTGGAACATGGCGCCGTTGACCCCTTGGGCCCAGGCATCCCACTGGTACTCGTGACCGGCCACCGCGCTCCACACGCCGAGGCCGAGCATGACATACCCCATGTGGCTCACCGAGCTGTAAGCCACCATCCGCTTGAAATCTTTTTGTGCCAGGGCGGCGAAGGCCCCGTACACCATCGACACCACGCCGAGCCCGCACACCAACCAGGCGAACGACAATCCCGCTCCAGGGCAGATCGGGTAGCAGATCCGGAGGATGCCATAGCCGCCGAGTTTGAGGAGAACCCCGGCGAGGATCATCGAGATCGGCGTCGGAGCCTCGACGTGGGCATCGGGCAACCAGGTGTGCACGGGCACGACCGGGACCTTGATGATGAAGCCGATGAGGAGGAGCAGGAAGGCCCACGACTCGAGCGTCATGCCCCAAAACGAGGTGGCAGCGAACGGGGAAACCGGGGATTGGCCGATCGCCGCCAGCGCCAGGAGGTTGAACGTGTGGATCGGCTTGGGATGGGAGTGGACCGCCGTCAACGCCGCTGCCCGGTCGGCCCCTTCGAGGGCCGGACTGACGACATGCGTGGCGAGCAATTGGTCGTCAGAGAGCGTGCGAACGTCGCTGGCGAAGTAGAGCATCAGGATCGCCAGGAGCATGAGCACACTGCCGGCGAGCGTATAGAGGAAGAACTTGATCGCGGCATACTCACGACGGGGTCCACCCCAGATCCCGATGAGGAAGTACATCGGGAGGAGCATCACCTCCCAGAACACGTAGAAGAGGAAGAAGTCGAGGGAGACGAAAACCCCGATCATCCCGGTCTCGAGAAGCAGAAAGAGGATCCAGTAGGGACGCACGTGCTTCTCGATCGGCCAACTCGCCGCAGCAGCGAGCACCGCGAGAAACGTCGTGAGGAGCACCAGCGGCATGCTGATTCCGTCCACGCCGAGGAGATACTCGATGTTGAAGGCGGGAATCCACGGCTGCTTCACAACCGCCTGCATCCCAGCTTCGCCGACCGTGAACTGCCCGGGGCTCCCTGTCCCAAAGATCGCGGGGACGGCCATCCAGAGGGAGAGAATGAAGACGGCGACCGTGGTCGCCAGTCCGACCCAGCGAACCGAGTCGTCCTTCCCGCGAGGAATGATCGGCAGCGCCAGGATCCCGGCGACGATGGCCGGCAGGAACAGGATGAGCGTGAGGGGCCAGAACGCAGGTTGCGTCACGGCCAAGGTCGGTGCGATTCCCATGGGGCGTTGATCCGGAGAGGAACTGTGTGCGGTGCTGGAGGGATGGGGGAACCGGCGGGAGGATCAGCCGGCAAACGAGGAACGGAACAGCAATCCGGCGAGGACGAAGATCGCCACCGTTCCGAGGGCGATGAACATGACGTACTGGCGGAGTTGACCGGTCTGCAGTTTCTTGAGTTCGAGTCCGGCGCTGTACGTGGCGCTCGCCGTCCCGTTGACGAGGCCATCGATGAGCGTCCGATCGAGCCACGCATCGAAGCCGGCCACCTGCTTGGCACCCCAGGCGAGCCCCTCGATGAACCGATCGATGATCCCCTTGTCGGTGCCACTCACGAGTCGGGAGATGCCGAGCACCGGGAGGACGAAGAGGAAGCGGTAGATCTCGTCGAAATACCAACGGTTGGCGAGGAACGTGTAGAGCGGCTTGACGGCGGCCGCCACCATTGCCGGCGGGATGACGCCCCAGACGTACATCAACGCTGCGAGGAGCACGCCGGTGGCTGCCGTGGCGAAGGCCGTCAGCGAGGCGGTGACGTGGATGTCGTGAGCATGGCTGGCATGCTCCGCCGGCACGCTGAAGGCTGAAAACAGCAGGCCACCGAGTTCGGTCCCACCGGTGCCGGATGGACGAGCCTGCTCGATCATGTTGGCAATGCCGAAGCCCCCCGGCAGCGTCCACCCCGCCACGACTGCGAGGATCGACAAGGCCACGAGGGGATAAACCATCACGGGCGGCGACTCGTGGGCATGTTCGTGAACGTGATGGTCGCGGGGGTGGCCGGCGAACGTCATGAACCAGAGGCGAAACATGTAGAACGCCGTCAGCATCGCTCCGCCAGCGACGGCGTAGAAGAGGATCGAGTGGGACGGATTCTCGCGGGCGAAAAGAAGCGCTTGGGCGAGGATCGAATCCTTCGAGTAGTAGCCGCTCAAGCCAATGTCGAGGAACGGAATGCCGGCACCGATGATCGCCAGACAACCGACGAGCATCGTTCCGCTCGTCCACGGCATCACCTTGGCAAGTCCCCCCATCTTCCGCATGTCGTTGGTGTGACAGGCATGGATCACCGACCCCGAGCAGAGGAAGAGGAGGCTCTTGAAGAAGGCGTGGGTGACGAGATGGAACAAGCCCGCTAGCCATCCCCCCACGCCGAGTGCCAGCATCATGTAGCCCAGTTGGCTGACGGTGGAGTAGGCGAGCACCCGCTTGATGTCGTTGGCGACCAACGCGATCGTGGCGGCGATGAACAGGGTGATGGCGCCGACGTACGCGATGACCAAGAGCGCATCGGGCGTGAGGACGGGATAGAACCGCCCCACGAGATAGACGCCGGCGGCCACCATCGTCGCCGAATGGACGAGCGCTGAGACGGGCGTCGGCCCTTCCATCGCGTCCGGAAGCCAGACGAAGAGGGGAAACTGGGCGCTCTTCCCGATGCACCCGCAGAAGATGCCGAGTCCGGCCACGAGAAGCAGCCAGCGCCCGTAACCCTCATCCCGCCAGTCCTCGACCTTGGCCTCCACCTGCTCCACCCCCGCCCGGGGATCATCGGCGTGTGAGCGGAGCACCGCCCCGACCTTCTCCGCGGCGGCAAACTTGACCATCCCGTCGGGAACCCACTGGGCATGCCCCGCCACCGGGGGCCTGACCAGCGAGAACAACCCCGGCCGGGCATGGCCATCGGGGCCGGCCGAGTCAGCAAAGTGCAGCGTTCCCAGGGCGCCCCACAGGGCCATCAGCCCGATGAGCATCCCGAAATCGCCGATGCGATTGACGATGAACGCCTTATTCGCGGCGTTCGAGGCGCTTTTCCGCTCGTAGTAGAAGCCGATGAGGAACCACGAGCAGATACCGACCAATTCCCAGAAAATGAACACCATCGCCAGGTTGCCCGCAATCACGATGCCGAGCATCGAGAAGCAGAACAGCGACAGCGCCTGAAAAAACCTGTGGAACCGCCCCGGGCGGTGGAGATGGCTGCCGTCGGCGAGGTGGACCTCGTGGTCGGTAATGTCGTGCAGTTCATCGTGCATGTAACCCGACGCGTAGACATGGATGCAGGTGGCGATGAACGTGATCATCACGAACATCAACACCGTGAGCGCGTCGATGTACCAGCCGATCGAGAGCTTGAGACGCCCCCCCTCGTAGAGGGTGTACCAGTCCCCGGAGTAATGCACCGGCGAGCCGGCATGGCCAGCTTCACCGTGCCCCGTGTCGTGCCCCGTGTCGTGCCCCGTGTCGTGCCCAGGGTCATGAGCGGCGGCGGTGCCGTGAGGCGTGGAAGCATGGTCGCCCGAGCCGTGCGTTGGGTCGGCCGCGGCATGGGCGCCACCGTGATCGTCATGCGCCACAGCGCGGACCGGGTGCTGCGCCACCCAGGAGATGAACGCGAACAGCGAGAGCACAAACGCCCCAACGATCGCCGCGGTGGCGACACCGGCAGCCCCCTTGCCGTGGTTCCCGAGCCGGGGACCGGCAAAGAGGATCACGGCGAAGGACGCCAGAGGCAGCAGCCAGGCGAGCCCGAGAAGCGTCGGCAGGAGGGATTCGAGGTCCATGGGAGTACGGGAGCGGAGCTCACCCCTTCAGGTCGTCGGCCCGGTCGACATCGACGGTGGCGTGGTTGTTGTAAAAGTTGAGTGTGATCGCAAGCGCCACGGCGGCCTCCGCCGCAGCCAGCAGGATCACGAACAGCGCGACCACCTGCCCGTCGAGCCCGAGCGTCGGAGCCCCCTCGGCACGGAGGTAGGAGGAGGAGAACGCAACGAAGTTGATGTTGGCGCCATTGAGCACCAACTCGATCCCCATGAGGATCCCCAGGGCGTTCCGCTTGAGGGTCATGCAGGCGATGCCCGCGGTGAAGAGCACCGCTCCGACGATCAGGTAATGGATCACCCCGACCGGCTCGGTGAACGGATTTGCGGCAAACAGGGGGATCATTCCAAAGTTGACGGGCAATGGGAGCCCCGGCGGCAGGATGGAAGCGGCCACGGAAAGGTTCATCATCGTCCTCCTCCCACGAGCGCCGACTTCGCCCCGCCGGTGGTCCGCCCCGGCGCCGTGACGGCGGCCGTAGCGACCACGGTAGGCTCAACCGGCATTGCCGAAGCGACGGCATCGATGGCCCGCGGAGTGCGGCGGCGTTTGGCACGGGCGAGGTAGGCGGCCCCCACGAGAACCACCAGCAGGTGCACCGAGACGATCTCAAACGGCAGCATGTATCCGACGTGGCCCCCGCTCGGCGAACCGGACGGCGGCGTGTCGACACGAACACCGACCAGCGCCATTCCCAGAGGAGTCGCCGTCGGAGCCGGCACCACCCCAGCCCCGGGCGCCATCCAGGCATCGACCGAAAATGCCGCCGTCAACAGGAGGGCCAAGAGCGAGGCTCCGGCGACAGCGGCAAGCGTGCGATCGGACGACGACGGCTTGATCGACACAAAAGGCGCCTGGGCCGTGAGCATGACCCCAAACACGAGGAGGACCAGCGTCCCCCCGACGTAGATCATCAGTTGCATCGCACCGAGAAATTCGGCGCCGGCAAGGAAGAACAGCCCCGCCGTAGCGCCGAGGGAGAAGACGAGATAAAGGGCCATGCGAACGACGTTGTCGGCCGCCACCACACCGACAGCGAACCCGCAAGCCAACCCGGCGAAGAGGAGAAACAGCACCGAGTGCCAGTTGATACCGGCCATCGGTAGAGCGGGCAGGGCCGTCGTTGCCAGAGCTGGAACGATCACGTGCGTCATGGAGGAGATGTCCATATCGAGCATTCCCGTCACCGAGGGCTCCGCGTTGCCAGACCGGACGAATCGGACGGTTCAGCCGCCGCAACACCGGCCGAGCGAACGGCCGGTGCACTCGTGGCCGGAAGCCCACCCGGACCTTCGAGCCAGCCCTCGCGGATCTCCCCGGCGGGACGACTCCAACCAGGGAGGAGGCCACCGGGAAGGAACAACTGCCAGAACATCGCGCCAGCAAACATCACCGCCGCGATCGGGGTGCAGTACTTGAGGCAGGTCGTCATCACCTGATCGATCCGCAGGCGGGGGAGAGTCCACCGGACCCACATCATCAACAAAACGCCGAAAGTCGCCTTGCCGATGAGGTTGGCCAGCCCGAGCAGCCGGACAAAGTAGGCGGCACTGTCCCCGGTGCCTTCACTGAGGCCGACGAGTTGGGCGACCGGCACTGGCCCGTTCCATCCGCCGAGGAACAGCACTGCTGCCAGGGCGCTGACAAGAAACATCGAGCCATACTCGGCCATGAAGAAGAAGCTCCAGCGGAGCCCCGAGTACTCCGTGTGGAAACCGGCCACGAGTTCGCTTTCGGCCTCGGCGAGATCGAAGGGAGCCCGATTCACACTCGCTACGGCACAGGTCACATAGACCCAAAAGATCACGAACGTGAAAGGATCGTGGAACAGATACCAATTCGACATCCAACCAGACTGCTTCTCCGCAATCGTGACGAGGTCCATCGTACCGGCGAGCATCACCGGCACGACGACGCACATCCCCAGTGGCACCTCGTAGCTCACAACCTGGGCTGCTTCCCGCATCGCTCCAAACAACGACCACTTCGAGGCAGAGGCGTAGCCGGCGAGGATCACGCCGAACACCTCCAAGCCGAGCACGGCGACGACGAAGAAGACGCCCACGTTCAGGCGTTGGCCGACGACGTCAAAGGCGAAGGGGAGGGCGATAAACGCACAGAACGAAGCACAGAAACTGACGTAGGGGGCGAGGCGGAAGAGCAGACCATCCGCCCCTTCGGGCATCAGATCCTCCTTGGCCAGGAGTTTGATGCCGTCAGCGAGCGACTGGAGCCACCCGAAACGGCCGCCGGTGCGGGTGGGGCCGAGTCGATCCTGGATACGGGCGGCGATCTTCCGCTCAGCCCAGATGAACACCAAAGCTCCGCCGGCGATGACATTGTGGAGGAGGACGGCAGCCACGAGGGCGGCGATACTCCACGCCAGCCAGCCAGGCAGTCCGAGTCCGATGAGGAAATCAGCCATGTAACACCCACTTCACGCTCTGGAAAAACCCGGTCGAACGAAGTTTTTCCCGCCGGAAAACGACATCGTGAAAATTCGCACGAAGTTTGACCTACACCGCCCTGAATCACAAGTGCCGACGGGGAATCCGCCGCAGGGGCAACCCACACGCAGCCTGCCAGAATCATCGCCCCGGAGTCAGCGGTCGATCTCCCCCATCACGATGTCGAGGCTCCCCACGATCGCCGGAACGTCGGCAATCAAGCAGCCCCGACAGAGTTCGTGGGTCACCGAGAGGTTGGAGAAGGAGCTGGACCGGGCCCGGACACGCCACGGGATCGACGTGCCGTTGCCGACGATGTAGAAGCCCATCTGCCCCTTGGGAGCCTCCGTCTCGAGGTAGGCGTCTCCGACGGGGAGTTTCTCGGCAAGCTTCAGCGGTTCGCCGAGCGGTTCCCGGCAGGCCGCGTAGCGGTCGATCGACTGGCGGACCAGATCCATCGACTGCACCACCTCGAGCATCCGCACGAAGAACCGGTGCCAGCAGTCGCCGAGCACGGCCTCCTTCGGCACGGAAGGATAGGTATGGTCCCGGGGATATCGGCCGTCCTTTTGCACCGCCACTTCGAAGGCATAGCCGTCGTACATGCCGGTGTAGAGGCTCTCGCCGTCGCGCCGCATGTCCTGATCGACGCCACTGCCACGAAGCACGGGACCACTGCAGCCGTAGTCGATCGCCATCTCCCGGGAGAGGACGCCGACGCCTGCCGTGCGCTTCACGAAGATCGCGTTGGTGGTCAGGAGGGCGTGATACTCTTTGATGATCGGCTCGAATTGATCGAGGAAGGCCTCGCACTTCTGCAACCATCCCGGCGGCAGATCGGCCGTGGCCCCACCGACGGTGATGTAGCTGTACGTCAGCCGGGCACCGCAGGCCTCCTCGAACAGGTCGAGGATCTTTTCCCGCTCCCTGAACGCGTAGAGAAACGGGCTGAACGTTCCCAGGTCGAGGCCGTAGGCCCCCATCCCGACAAGGTGGCTGGCAATGCGGTTGAGTTCGGCGATCAGCACCCGAAGGTGGCGGGCTTTCTCCCCCACTCCGTGCCGCATCAGCTTCTCGACGGTCAGGGCCCAGCCGAGGTTCATGTTCATCGCCGCCAGGTAGTCGAGCCTGTCGGTGTACGGAATCCACTGCCGGGGCGAGACGTTCTCCCCGATCTTCTCCGCACAGCGGTGAAGGTAACCGATGTGCGGCTCGGTCTCCGAGACGATCTCGCCGTCCGTGCGGAGCACGAGCCGGAGCACGCCGTGCGTGCTCGGGTGCTGAGGCCCCATGTTGACGAGCATCTCGTCGGTGCGGACGTCGAACTCAATGATCCGTGGGTCGTCGTCGATGAGGTTTGACATGGCGGTTTGCTACGGGAGGGACACGGGTGCGGAAGTTGCGGTCGGGGTGGGGGAAAAGCCGGGAACGGAAACAACGGGCGCGGATGCCGTGATACTCCAGAGGCATCTCGTAATCCTTGCGGAGCGGATGCCCGACCCAATCCTCCGGACAGAGAATCCGGCGCAGGTCCGGATGACCGGTGAACACCACACCGGAGAGATCGTAAACCTCCCGCTCGTGCCAGTCAGCGGTGCGCCACACCCCCGTCACGCTCGGCAATTCGGGAAGATGCCCGGCCACGTCGCCACTCCAGCGGGGCAGATTCACTTTGAGCACGAGGCTGGCCCGCGCCGGCGTACTCCAGAGGTGGTAGACGAGTTCGAGGTGAGGCTGCCACGAGACCTTCGCGGCCTTCTTGGCATCTGGCTCAAACCAATCAACGGCCGTAATGCACTCGAGCGCGTCAAAACGCGGTTCGCCGGCAGTCTTCAACCAGCGGCAGACGTCGGCGAGCATGGCCGGCGCGATCTCGATCCACGGATCGAGCGCCTCGAGTTGGCTCCCGACCACGGCACCGGGACAGGCGGCCTCGATCGATTCAAGAAAACCAGGGCCTCTCATCGACGCAACTCCTGACGTTGATTCCAAGGGCCACGCTTGCCGGGGCCGATGCTTCCCTCAGCCACCATT
>CAJAYZ010000215.1 GCA_903949225.1 uncultured Planctomycetaceae bacterium | reverse complement strand
TTCAACCGCAACCTGCCGTCGTTTGTCGTCATCGCCCCGCAGCAGACCTACGCCGGCACGCAGGTGTATGCCAGCGACTTCCTCCCAGGCGCCCATCAGGGGACGCTCGTCGTCCCCGGGGCGGAGCCGGTGGCCAATGTCGCCCCACGGATTCCGGCCGACCGGCAACGGATGGAGCTCGAAGCGCTCTCGGCCGCCAACGCCGAGCATCTTGCCGGCCGCCCTGGCGCTACCGAGTTGGCGACGCGCCTGCGCTCCTTCGAGACCGCCTTCGGGATGCAGATGGCGGTGCCCGAGGCGTTTGATTTCTCAGGGGAAACGGTCGGCACGCTCGCCTCCTACGGCCTCCAGCCCGGGCAGACGACCGGCTTCGGCTGGCAGTGCCTTGCTGCCCGCCGACTCGTCGAGCGCGGTGTGCGGTTCGTGGAGCTCATCGACACCGGGTCGAGCAACAACTGGGACGCCCACGGCGACATGATGTCGCACGTTGGGCTCGCCAAGAATGTCGATCAGCCGATCGGTGCGCTCCTTGCGGATCTCAAGGCCCGCGGCATGCTCGACGAGACGCTCGTCGTCTGGACGACCGAGTTCGGCCGCACCCCCTTCAACAACACCGCCGATGCCCCGGGCCGCGAGCATCACCCGTGGGCATTCACGTCGTGGCTGGCCGGTGGCGGCGCCAAGGGGGGGATCGTCCATGGCGCGACCGACGAGCACGGGCTGCGATCGGTCGTGAAGCCTGTCCACACCCACGACTTCCACGCCACGATCCTCCATCTGATGGGTTTTGATCACGAGCGGCTCACCTACCGTCACGCCGGTCGGGATTACCGTCTCACCGACGTCCATGGCACCGTCGTCCATGATGTCGTCGCCTGATCGGGTCGTGCCATGCTCCCGCCCTCTACCTCCAAGGACGTTCCGATGACCCGCCGCGTCTGTCGCCCCCTGTTGTTTGTGCCCTTGGCAGCGATGCTCGGCCTGGTCGCATCGGGCGCGGTGGCTGACGGCTTCCGTGACCACGTCCGTCCGTTCATCACCCGCTATTGCATCGACTGTCACTCGACCGCCGACAAGACGGCCGATATCGATCTCGAGCGGTTCGCAAACGCTGCCGACGTCGCGGCCGAGCCCGGCCCGTGGCAGCTTGTTGCCGACCAACTCCGCTCCGGGGCGATGCCACCGGTTGGTGCGCCGCAACCGGGCGAGGAGGAACTCGCGGCCGTGCGGGGCGCGCTGCGTGGCGAGTTGCTCGCGATCGCGTCGCGGACGGCGGGAGATCCCGGCCCGGTCGTGCTGCGCCGGCTCTCAAACGCTGAATACACCGCCAGCCTCCGCGATCTCACGGGCGTGCCTACGCTCGATCCCGGCAAGGAGTTTCCGGTCGACGGTGCCGCCGGCGAGGGCTTCACGAACGTCGGACAGGCGCTCGTGATGTCCCCGGAGATGGTCGACAAGTATCTCGACGCTGCCAAGGAGATCGCCGCCCATGCGGTCCTCACGCCCGACGGAATCCGCTTCAGCCCATCGACGACGAAGCGCGACTGGACAGAGGAGGCCCTCGCCGGCATCCGTGACATCTACGCTCGCAACACCGTGAATACGGGGGCGACGAGCGTCAATCTCCAGGGGATCGCCTTCGATACCAACGCCGGCGGCCGGCCGCCGCTGGTGGCCTGCCTGGCCGCGGCGCTCGCCGAACGGGACGGCTTGTTGGCGGGCACCGTGACACTCGAGGAAGCGGCCGCGAAGCATGGCGTGAGCCCGAAGTATCTTGCGGCGCTCGTGGCGGCGCTGGTCGATCCCGCCCACTCCCTGCCGCTCGAGGCCGTGCGGGCGGCGTGGCGGAAAGGGGGCCTGGGTGACGCCCAAGCGATTGCTGCTTTGATCGAGCCTTGGCAGTCGGCGCTTTGGACCTTCAACACGATCGGCCACATCGGCAAGCGCGACGGGCCGAAGGCCTGGCAGACACCGGTCACGCCGCTGGCAGAGCGGCGCGAGATTCGGGTCAAGCTGCCGAAGGCGGGCGTGGCCGATTCGATCCCAGTGTGGTTTGCCGCCGGGGATGCCGGTGACGGCAGCGCCGGAGACGTGGCGATCTTCGAGGCGCCGCGGATCGTGGCGCCGGGGCGGCCGGATCTTCTCCTCGCCGATCTCCGCGGCCTCGTCGCCGGGCTGGCGGAGAGGCGCACGATGTTTGTCGACGCCACCGCCGAGGTTCTCAGCCTCGTCGCCGGGATCGAAGGGGCGGCCGCCGACGGCGCCCTCGACGACGCCCAGCTCGATGCGATCGCTGCCCGGCAGGGGGTCGACCGGGCGATTCTCACGGCCTGGCTTGCCTACCTCGGGATCGGCCAGGGGGGCGTGAACCTCGACGGAAGGATCAACGGGCGGATGGAGTCGCATCCCGATTATCCGTTCGTGAAGGGGTGGACTGCCGCTGATGCCCTGTCGGTGATCGCCAATCCGTCCGATGAGACGGTGAAGGTGCCGGGGACGATGAAGCCCCAAAGCCTCGCCGTTCACCCCTCGCCGACGCTCCGCGCCGTTCTCGCCTGGAAGAGCCCGGTGGCGGCCACGGTGGCGATCGACGGCTCGGTGCAGCATGCCCACGCCGCCTGTGGCAATGGCGTCACCTGGGTGGTTGAGGTGCGGCGCGGTGGCGCGGTGGTGCGCCTTGCCTCAGGGAAAGCCCAGGGGGACAGCGTCGTCGCCGTCGGGCCGTTTCCGGATGTCGCGGTGAAGCCGGGGGATGTCGTCCTCCTCTCGATCGGCCCCGGGGGACGCGACCACTCCTGCGATCTGACCGCCGTCGACCTCACGATTCGCGAGTCGGCGGGGGAGGGACGGACCTGGAATCTCGCCCACGATGTCGTCCCCGATCTCCTTGCCGGCAATCCCCACGCCGACGCCCTCGGCCATCCCGACGTCTGGCACTTCGTGAGTGAGCCCGATGCCGACGAGACGGCGCTGGCGGTGATTCCGCGCGGATCGCTCCTCGACCGGTGGCGCTCGGCCGGCGACACCGTCGCCCGCCATGAATTGGCCGAACAGGTCGAGAAGCTCCTTCGCGATGGCCCCGGCGATCTCCCGGCCGACGCCCCCGACCGGCTCCTCCATGGTCATCTCACGAGCCTCACCGGACCGCTCCTTTCCGCGGCCCGGGCCGAAGCCCCAGCCGTCGCAAAAGTGGCCGCAGAGGTGACCGCTGCGGTGGCGGCGATCAGCCCCGACCCGGCCCTGTTCGGCGTCCGCCCCGATACAGGAGCGATCGATCGGACGGCGCTTTCGCTCGGGGCACCGGCGGTGGTGCGCGTCGACCTGCCGGCGGAGCTCGTCGCCGGGGCGGAGCTTGTCACCACCGCCACGGTGGCCGATGGAGCGGGCTCCGGGGTCGCTGGCTCCGGGGGCTCGATCCAGGCGCACGTCCTCCTCGAGGCTCCGGCCGCGCTCGTGGCGGCGCCGGGGGCGGCGGCGGTAGCGCGCGGGGGGATGTGGTCGGATGGTGCCGGCCCGCCGGCCTCGTCGAATCCGATCCTCGTTCGCGATCCCGGGCGGCGGGCGGCGCTCGAAGCCCAGTTCGCGCGTTTTCGCGAGACATTCCCGGCGGCGCTGTGCTACTCGAAGATCGTCCCGGTCGACGAGGTGGTGACGCTCACGCTCTACCACCGCGAGGACGACCAGCTCAAGCGGCTCGTCCTCTCTGACGAAGAGTCGGCCAGGCTCGATGGGCTCTGGCACGAGCTCCACTTCGTCAGTGGCGATGCGCTGCAGCTTGTCGATGCCTACGAGCAGCTTTGGCAGTACGCCACCCAAGATGCCGACCCGAGCGCCTTCGAAGGGCTCCGGCAACCGATCCTCGATCGGGCCGCCGAGTACCGGGCGGAGCTTGCCGCCACCGAGCCGGTCCATCTCGATGCCGTCTTGGGGATCGCGCGGCGGGCGTGGCGGCGGCCACTTGCCGATTCGGAAGTGGAGGGGCTCCGTTCTCTCTACGCGAAGCTCCGCGGTGAGGAGATCGCTCACGACGACGCGATCCGCGTGCTTCTTGCTCGCGTGTTCGTGGCGCCGGCGTTTCTCTATCACCTCGAGACGGCGCCGCCGGGGGAGGCTTCCCAGCCCGTCAGCGACCACGAGCTCGCCGCTCGGCTCGCCTCCTTCCTCTGGTCGAGCCTTCCCGATGCGGAGCTCTCGGCCTTGGCCGATGCCAACGAGCTCCATGAGCCGGCCGTGCTCGCCGGCCAGGTGACGCGGATGCTCGGCGACCCGAAGGTCGACAGGCTCGCGCTTGAGTTCGGCTGCCAGTGGCTCCACATCGCCGACTTCGACACCCTCGACGAGAAGAGCGACAGCCACTTCCCCGAGTTTGCCGGGCTGCGGCAGGCGATGCACGGCGAGGCGGTGCGATTCTTCGTCGACTTCTTCCGCGAGAACAGGCCGGTGTCGCATCTCCTCGACGCCGATCACACGTTCGCCGATCCGCTCCTGGCGGCGTTCTACGGCGCCGGAGCGGCGCCGGCTGACGGCGCGGCGCCGGGGGACTGGCAGCGGCTCGACGGCATGAAGGCCCGCGGCCGCGGCGGGATCCTCGGGCTCGCGGCGGTGCTTGCCAAGCAGAGCGGCGCCTCGCGCACCAGCCCCATCCTCCGCGGCGCATGGCTCTCGGAGACCGTCCTCGGCCGCAAGCTCCCCAAGCCGCCGAAGGGGATCCCGATCCTCCCCGAGGTGCCTCCCGAGGGGCTCACCGAACGGAAGCTCACCGAGCTCCATTCGACGCAAGCTGCCTGTGCCGGCTGCCACCGCACGATCGATCCCTACGGCTTCGCCCTCGAGGGCTTTGATGCCATCGGCCGGGCCCGCACGACAGACACCTCTGGGCTCGTCGTCGATGCAAGCGCCATGCTTCCGGCCCGGGCGGTGGATGGTCCCGCCACTGCGGTTAACGGGCTTGCCGGCCTCCGTGATCATCTTGTCGACCATCACCGCGACGAGTTCGTCCGGCAGTTTGCCAAGAAGCTTCTCGGCTACGCCCTCGGCCGCAGCGTCCAGCTCTCCGACGAGCCGCTCCTGGAGGAGCTCGAGGGGCTGGCCGACAAGGGGGTGGGGGCGATGATGGAGGCGATCGTGGCCAGCCCGCAGTTCCGGGAGATCCGGGGGCGGGATATGCTGGTTTCAGGGGTTTCACCGTAGCCGCCGGCATCGGCTGGCCGTTTTTCGAGAGTGTTGAGAACGTTTTTTGGCGTCCTTTTTGCAGGCATGAAACGAGGTCTACGATGAATCCGCTCCCCTCCCGTCGCGACTGGCTGGCCCGCCGAACGTTTCTCCGCGGCCTCGGTGTCTCGATGGCGCTGCCGTGGATGGAGTCGCGGAGCGTCTGGGCCGACGATGTCGCCCCGGCCACGGGCACTGGCTCCGCGGAAGCGACCGCGCCGACGCGGCTGGCCGTCCTCTTCTCCGGCAACGGCTTCCATGCCAAGGAGTGGTGGGCCAAGGGGGAGGGAGAGGCGATGGAACTCGGGGCGGTGCTCGCGCCGCTTCATGACTTCCGCAGCCGGCTCAACTTCATCAAGGGGCTCTACAACGCCGAGGCCCTCAAGGGAAACATCCACTCCTCGCAGACCGGCAACATCCTCTCGGGGGCGCCGCTTGCCAGCGGTGGTGAGATCCGTTCCGGCACGAGCGTCGATCAGTTCGTGGCCCAGCGGCACGGCCGCTCGACAAAGGTGCCGAGCCTCGTTCTCGGCTGCGAGAAGAGCAATCCGAGTGTCCACAAAAATTACTCGATGCTCTACAGCTCCCACATCTCTTGGAGCTCGCCGACGTCGCCAACGCCGCTCGAGATCTATCCGGCCCTCGCCTTCGACCGGCTCTTCAAGGACGAGTCGACGCGCGAGGACGTGAGCGTCCTCGATGCCGTCCGGGAGGATGCCGAGGACTTTCGCCGCACCGTCAGCCGGAGCGACCAGCGGAAGCTCGATGAATACCTGGAGAGTGTCCGCGACGTGGAGCGGCGGATCGAGTCAGCCGGACAGCGCGGCGAGCTCCAGGGCTGGAAGCCGGTGCTTGCCGGGCCAGACATGCCCCGGCCTGCCGATGGTGTTCCCCAGGACATCGCTGATCACATGCGGCTGATGAGCGACATCCTCGTGCTGGCCTTCATGACCGACGCGACGCGCGTCTGCACGCTCAAGCTCAACAACGACCACTCGTCGCTGCGGTTCCCGAATCTCGGCGTCGATTACATGATCCACCACCTCCTCTCCCACTCCGACACCCCCGACTGGCTCAAGGTCAACCAGTTCTTCATCGGGCAGCTGGCCCACATCTGCCGACGGCTCGATAGTGTCCAGGAGGGAGAGCGGACGGCGCTCGACAACACCGCCATCCTCTACTGCTCGAGCATGATGAGCGGCCACCACGACGCCTCGCAGCTCCCCGTTGTGCTCGTCGGTGGCGGCGGCGGGAAGATCGCCGGGGGCCGGGTGCTCGACTATTCCGGCCAGGAGCAGCGGCAGATGTGCCGGCTGTACATGTCGCTCCTCGACGTCTGCGGGACGCCGGTCGACTCCTTCGGCGATGCCACCGCGAAGCTCGCCGAGATCTGACGGGCCCGGAGCCTACCGCAGGTGTAAACTCTTCTCTGGCGAGGCAACTGAGCGCGGAGGGGAGTCTCATGACACGGAAGAATCCCTCAGGTCGTTGGCTGGCGTCGTGGGGCGGGGCGATGGTCGTCCTCTTGGGACTTGCGGCACTTGTCCAAGCTCAGCCTGCCGATCGGGGAAAAAGCGAGAAGGCCTCCCCTCAAGGCGTCACCGACCTGATCTCGGTCGCCGGCGACGGTGAGATCCGCGGCGCGGTCGTGAAGCGCTTTCCTGACGGCTCCCTCGACGTGGCGGTGCAGCGCGATTGGCTCGACGCCCATGCCCCTGAGGTGGCCGAGGTGCTCGGCGCCGAGGAGCGTCGGCAGACGAAGGCGGTCATGGAGGCGCTCGCGAAGCGCCTCGCAGCGGCGATCGCCACCCTCCCGGAGAGCCGGACGCGCACCCTCGGGCTCCTTCGCCGCGAGGCCGATCGGGTCGACGACTGGCTCGCGGCTGCCGAAGAGGCCGGGGATCGGGACGCGGCAGCGCGGAGCGCGGACGAGGAGGGGACCGATCGACCGATCCGCCCGCGGGCGGCCAGGCGGGGGGACTCACAATTCACGCTCCTGCGGATCGCCCCGAAGCGGGTGACGAAGGTGCGGCCGAGCGGGCAGGACGCGCAGCGCATTGCTCGCTGGGCTTGGAGCGAGCGGCTCGAGGATGTCGAGGGGCGCTCGGCTGCCGATCTCACGAAGGAATTGAAGGGGCGGGGGATCGATCCGCGCTCCCCGCCACCGGGGCTCGGCGATCGCCTTCCTCCCCTGCCGCAGGATGATCGAGAGTGGACGGCACGGATGGCGCTCGTCGAAGACGCCCTCGGCGATTCGGTGGCGTTTCAAGGATTCGGCGACGCGGTCGTGAAGGCGGGGGAGGCCGAAGGGGGACTGGCAGGGATTCTCCCGCAGCTCGGGCAGTTGCTCGGCGGTGGCAATGGAGGGCTCGGGGGGCTCGGGCTTGACGACATTCTCGATGGGCTCAAAGGTGGCGGCCTTCCCGGCGGGCAGGCGCCCGCCCCGGCGACTCCCGGCGCCAATCCCGCCGGCAAACCGGCCGAGCGTTGGCTGATGTCGGCCCGCGCCCAAGCGGTCGACGCGGGGCATTACAGGGCGACGCGAGTCAACGTCGACGCGGCCAAGGGCCGGGCGGAGGTGGAGTCGGTGTTCGAGGTCCGCATGCCCGACGGCTCGTGGGAGACGATCTGGCGCGAGGTCCGCGCCGCCGATGCCGCGCGCGCCAACGAAGCGGCGGTGGAGCGGATCACAGCCGACGAGCGGATCAGTGGCCTCCTCCAGACGATCCGTGGCATCGGGCTGGTCGATGAGGCGAGCATCCTGCAAGCGATCCGCGTCGGCGCCGCCACATCCACCGCGCAAGGGGAGATCGACACCGCCTTCAACGACTTCCGGAGCCGCCACGTCCAGCGCCTCGATGGCCCGCCACTGCGCTGGGATGGGCGGTAGTTCGATCTCCCACGATCCACAGTCAGCAGGCGATTCGATGCCACCTTCCGAGTCCCAGGTGGATGCCACATCCCCGCTCCCTGCCTGGCACTCCCTCCCGATCGAGGAGGTCGTCCGCCGTCTGGCGACCGACGCGCGGCAGGGGCTCCCGGCCGGGGAAGCGGCACGGCGGCTGGCGGAGCACGGCGTCAACAGGCTCGAGGAGCCGGCCGCGGTGCCCTGGTGGCGACTGCTCCTGGCGCAGTTTCGCGAACTGCTGATTTGGATCCTGATCGTGGCCGCGATCATTGCCGGGGCCGTTGGCGATTGGGCCGACACGGCTGCGATCGTGGCGATCGTCCTGGTCAACGCCGTCATCGGCTTCCTCCAGGAAGACCGCGCCCAGCGTGCCCTCACGGCCCTCCGGGCGATGTCGGCCCCGCTGGCCCGCGTTGTCCGCGACGGCGTCCCCGCTTCAATTCCCGCCGAAGGCCTCGTGATTGGGGACCGCATCGAGATCGAAGCCGGTGACCATGTGCCGGCCGATGCCAGGCTCGTCGAGGCGTTTTTCCTCTCCACGCAGGAGTCGTCGCTCACCGGCGAGAGCCTGCCGGCAGAGAAACGCGTGGCCGACGCCCAGCCGGTCGACACGCCGCTTGGCGACCGGTGTTCGCTCCTCCACGCCGGCACGGTGGTGGCGGCAGGGCGGGGCGTTGCCGTCGTCGTTGCCACCGGCATGAACACGGAGTTTGGACGGATTGCCGGCCTCCTCGGGGAGGCAACGAATGAGCCGACGCCGTTGCAACAACGGCTCGCCAGCCTGGGGCGGATTCTGATCGGGCTGTGCATCGTCGTTGTCGGCCTGATTTCCGTCGTCGAGGTCGTTCGTGGCGGCGGCATCGGCCGGCTCGTTGAGACCGGCCGTTTTGCCGATCTGCTGCTGCGATCGGTCAGCCTTGCCGTGGCCGCCGTGCCGGAGGGATTGCCGACGGTGGTGACGCTCGTGCTGGCGATCGGACTGCAACGGATGGCGCGGCGCAACGCCCTCGTGCGGCGGCTTCCGAGTGTGGAAACGCTCGGGTCCGTGACGGTTATCTGCTCCGACAAGACCGGCACGCTAACCCGCAACGAGATGACGGTGCGCGACGTCATCACCGCCGAGCGGCACTATGCCGTGAGCGGCGTGGGCTACGAACCGCGCGGCGAGTTTCATGGCGACGACGGGGGCGATCCGGCCGCTGATCCGGATCTCCACCGGCTCCTCGAGATCGCGGCCCGCTGCACCACGGCCACCGTCACGCCCGCCGCGGACGGCACCT
>CAJAYZ010000214.1 GCA_903949225.1 uncultured Planctomycetaceae bacterium | reverse complement strand
CGCCCGCGTGAGTTCGACGAGCATCTTCTCGACCTCGGCGGGATTTCCCGACTTCATGGCCGCCTGGGTGTAGAGCATGCCGATCCGCCCGAACCGCTCCGGATCCTGCTGCGCATCGGCCCGCTTGCGGAGTTCCGTCGCGTGGTAGATCGCCGCCTCGGTCTCGTTCGCCTCGAGGAGGAGGATGACGAGTTTCTCACGGAGATCATCCTCTTCAGGATTCCGGGTGACGGCCGTCCGCAGCACCTCCTTTGTCAGCGCCCATCGGTCGAGAGAGGGCTCTCTGGAGAAGGCAAGTTCGGCGAGGATCTCTGCGAGTTGGAGGTGACGCTGATTGTCGGCCGGCCGGAGCGTCAGGTATTTGAGGAGCGGATCGATCGCCCCACCCGGGTTCCCCTCCGCCACCTTCTCGTCCACCGTCGCCAGGAGCGCGGCGGCGTTGCGCCTCACCTGAAACTTGTGAAGGACGTAAATCCCCCCCACCGCCCCCACGAGGAGAAGGACGAAGAGAATCGCCATGCGGAAATTGATGCGGCGGGAGGCCATGAGGATCACCAGACAGGAGGAGGACCGCACCGGGGGACCCGGTTCGCGGCAGAAAAGGCACGCGGAGCGGAACAGGACATTTCCCAGACAGAAGTTCCGGGAGACATCGGCGTCCGGTCGATCACCACCACCGGACGGGGCCGCCACAGAAGGCGGCCCCGAAGAAAACGATCGAAAATCACGATCAGACTCGACAAGGCGGAGGGCATGGGATTCGAACCCACAATCCATTTCTGGACATCTGATTTCGAGTCAGACCGCTGGCCAATTCGCTTACCCTCCGAATCGACATCGATAATGTAGATCACGATGGGAGGGCGCTCAAGTTTGGCCCTCCATCCGTCACATCCGGCAAGCCCCATCGGGCCACCCTCCCCCCCGGCAATTTGAACTCCCGGCCCGGTGGAGGTAGTGTCCATTCCCAATGTTCGTCCACAAGGAACGTCTCGAATACGTGCTCGAGCGGGAGGATTACCTCTCCGAGACCGTGCTGCGCACAGAGATTGACCGGCTTTTCGTCGCTGCCTGGCACCCTGTGGCGCTAACAGTCGACCTCCCCAACGACGGGGACTTCATCACCCTCGACCTCGTCGGCCGCCCCCTCATCCTCCGGCGACACGCCGGGAGTCTCCACGCGTATCTCAACGTCTGCTCTCACCGCCACTGCATGCTCACCGAACTCCCCCGCGGGAATTCCCCGAAGCTCGCCTGCCAGTACCACGGCTGGGAGTATCAGGCGAGCGGGAGGGTCGACAAGGTCCCCGACGGCGGCTGTTTCAAGCCCTTCGATCGTGAGAACGCCTCCCTGCGGGTGTTCCCGGTCGAGACCTGCGGCGAACTCGTCTTCGTCCGCCTCGCCACCGAGGGCCCCGACCTGCGGAGCTGGCTCGGCGACTGGCACGAGCGGATCACCACGGCCTTCGCCGCTCCCTACCGGTGCAACTGGCGCTACGCCGCAGACTTCGACTGCAACTGGAAGATCCCGGTCGAGAACACCGTGGAGACCTACCACCTTCCCCTCGTTCATCCAACCACGCTCGGCGGCTTCGGCCTGATCCCTGAAGAGGCCCAGAAGCACTGGCTGGAGGATCGATCGACGACGCTGGTCTTCGACCTCGGCAAGGAGAGCGAGCCGGTCAAAAAGCAGCGGCAAGTCGTCGGCTGGCTCGGGGGCGGCACGACCACCGATCAGTATGTCCACCATCACGTTTTTCCAAACGTCGTCTTCACCTTCTCCGACCTGTTCACCTACTGCCAGGTCTATCTGCCCACCGGCCCGACCACGTCAAGGACCCTGGCCTGGATGTTCAGCCTCGATGGCACGAAGCGGAATCCATTCGCCCGCGTCATCGCCAGACTGGCAGCGAGGCATGGAGTGAAGGCCAACACCGCGATCCAAAAGGAGGACGCGAGCGTGTTCTCCGCCCAGCAGAAGGGGATCACCGCCACGCCGTTCCGCGGGTGCATCGGCACGCGCGAGGAGCGCATCTGGTGCTTCCACGACTACCTCAAGCGCGCCTTGTCCTGACAGCGTGCAGGCAAGGCGAGCCGCTGTCACCGCCTCCGCCGCACCCGGATGACACTCATGTCGACGATCGGCGTGGGCAGGACCTCCTCGATCACAAGCCCTGCCGGCTCGAGCAGTCGGGTGAACTCCCTTCGGGAACGCACCCGGCCACCGGTCCAGAACATCTGCTCGATGTCCCGGAGCTTCACCAGGCCGTCGACCCCAGATCGTTCGTCGAGCAGAGCCTCGATGATGAGGAGTGTGCTCGCGTCGTCCATGGCCGCGACGATGTTGCGCAAGATCCGCTCCGCGGCCTCATCCGGCCAATCGTGCAACACGTGCTTGATGGTGTAGAGATCCGCCCCGGCAGGAACGCTGTCGAGAAAGCTCCCGGCCACAAACTCGCAGCGAGACTCCATGCCCGCCACGGCGAATTGCTCCCGGGCGGACGGGAGCACCTCCGCCCGGTCGTACCACGTTCCACGCAGATCCGAGCCGGCGCGGAGCATCGCCCGGAGGAGGCTGCCCCTTCCGGCCCCAATGTCGACGACACGCCGGTGCCGGTCGAATGGATAGGCTGCCGTGACGGCGGCCACGTGAAGGTCGGTGGCCGCGCTCATGAAAGTGTCGAAGACGTCCCCATCGGCGGGACAGGAGGCGTAGTGCTGCCAGACGGGAGCCCCGTGCGCGACGTCGAAGCCGGTCCGACCGGTGCGGAGCTGCTCGAGCATCCGCCCCGCCGCCGGCCACAACTGCTCACCGGACAACAGCGCCCAGGGGCGCACCGAGGAGCGGTCGTCGGCGAGCAGCCGCCGTCCCTCGTTGTTGAGCGAGACGCGATCGGCCTGGTCGATCGTGAAGATTCCGAACCCGGCTAGCGCCCGCAGGACCTGAAGGAGCTGCACCTCACGGACGCCGCACGCCGCCGCCAACGCCGCGATCGCCATCGGGCCGTTCCGCAGTTTCTCGGCAACATCGAGTTTTGCGGCCACATACACGGCTT
>CAJAYZ010000213.1 GCA_903949225.1 uncultured Planctomycetaceae bacterium | reverse complement strand
GTCGGCGGCGAGCTTCGACCATTCGATGACATCGTGGGCCGCTCCGGCCGCTGACACGATCCTCAGCCCCGCCGTGGCGCCGGCGAGATTTGCCAGGCTCGTGCGGAACGTGTCGGGAGAGTCGAGATTGATATCGCCAAAAAGGTTCGCGAGTGTCGTGAAGAAGCCGATGTCCTCGGCGTCGATGCCGCCGAGGAAGGGGAGCTTGGCGAGGAGGTCGCCGACAAGCCCGGTCGTGAGAGCGTCGATGAATGCTTCGGCGCCGCTGCGCCAGGCGCCCAGATCGACCGGAAGATCAGGGGCTTCGAGGATCGCCCTCGGGCTTGCGAAATAGGCCTTCCCCTGTGGATCGAGGTCGGGGTGATAGGTGGGGGTGAGCGTGAAGGTGGGGGTCGCCGATGGCTCGATCACCGCGCTGGCGGCGAGGGTGCCGAGGTGGGGACGGAGAGGATGGAAGAGTGGAAACCCGGCGTCGAGCTTGACGTTCGGGGTGACGGTTCCCGCGGCCGTGAGGTCAAACGTCGCCGGCCCGGCGCCGGCGGTGTCGGTGAGCTTGATCCAGAAGGGGGACGACGCGTCGGCCGAGCCGATCGTGAGCCCGGAGAGGCCGCCGAGCGTCGCCGTGAGCGGGGCGCCGGCCCCCGTGTCGACGCTGGCCTCCAGATGGAGCGCCGCCTTGGAAGGGGCGAGCGTCGGCGTGCCGGAGACGGGATCCCAGCCGAGCTGGACCGTGGCACTCCCCCCGAACACCACCGTCAGCCCATCCCCGCCATGGATCGAAAGCGGGATGCCGCCGGGGGCGTCGATCGTCGGCAGCCGGAGCTTGGCGTGGAGCGTGTCGAAGGTCAGTTTGACCTCGAACTCCCCTCCGCCTGCGACGCCGTCTGGCGTCGCAGGCGCCAGGGAAATGCCGATGCCGGGGAGCGCCGCCTGGAGGCGCGTCGAGAAATCCTCGAAGCCGACGCCGAGATGATCGATGCCGTCGAGGATCGCCGTGAAGGCTGTGAGGAGCGGGGCGTAGTGGGGGAGCTTCTCCGGAGCCGGGCTCCAGTCGAAGTCGGGGTGGGAGGCGGGGGTCGGGAGTGCCGAGAGGATCTCCCGTCCGGCGGCCGCCCAGGCCCGCAACCGACGGACCAGTTCGCCGTCGAAGTCGCCGAAGCCGTTCGGTCCGGCGACCCGCGCCTGCCAGTCGCGGCGGAGCGTGCCGAAATCCCAAACGAGCTTCTGCCAGGCGGTGATCGTGGCCGCATGCGGGGCGAACGCCGCTTCGGGAACGACGACGTGGAGTTCGCGGAGCGTCTCGTCGAAGAAGGCGTTGAGATCGAGATCGACGAGCCCCGCCGAGCCACGCAGGGCGATCGCCTGAGCGGCGGGCGATTGCCAGGTGACGTTTCGCAGCGAAGGCAATTGGAAGGCGCTGCCGGTCCCTGCGGCGACGGCCGGGTCGCCAAGAATGGGGAGGAGATCGAGCGGTGCGGCGGCCTTCGCTGCGGCCGCGAGTCCGAGGAGATCGCCGAGGGTGCCACTGGCGAGCGGGAGAGCGACGTCGTCGATCCCCGTCGAGGCGAGCCAATCGGAGACGAGGCGGAGGATGGCGGGGAGATCGGCAAACGAGATCTCCCCATGGCCGGCGGCGATCTCCGTGAGCTTGGGGCTCGGCGTGACGACCACCCCGCCCCAGCCGGTGCCGGAAGAGATTCCGAGGCTCGGCACGGCGGACGGCGTTGGGAGGCTGCCGAGCTTGATGGCGATCCCATCGCCTTCGGCGGAGAGCGTCGTGTAGGCGGCGGCGGCGAGACCGAGGGCCCCCATCGCGCTCGGCGTCGTCGAGAGTTCGAGTCTGCCATCGAGGGCTGAAGCGTCGACGCTGGCCTTCACGGCCGCGCCGATGCCACCGGCGGCCGAGGCGATGTCGGCGAGGGTCGTGCGCCCATCGGGGCGTCCGAGGTCAGCGAGGCTGACGGTGAGATCGGCGGCGCCGACGACGCGCCCCTGGCCGGCCTTGACCGACAGCGCGATCGGCCCGAGAGCGGCGCCGGCGACGATGCTCGAGTCGAGCGAGAGCGCGGCCGTGCCGATCGCCCCGGCGGCAAACGAGATCCGATCCGAGAGCCGATCGGCATCAGGGTCGATGGCCGGATTGGACCCTGGAACGTCATCGTGAGCGCCGACGGGCGGAAGCCGGACCCCGACCGACACGGCGAGCTTCGTCGAGAGCTCGATCTTTGCCGTCGCCTCACCGACGAACGACAGTCCGCCGAACCGGCCGCCGGCATCGGCATCCTGTCGACCGCGGAGGGACTCCGGGACGAGCGTGTCGACGTCATACGCAGCCGAGGTCTCGAGGTCCGAGGCGAGGGGGAGGAGAAACTCGACGACACCCGCCGCGGCATTCCAGCGGAGGCCAAGGTCGGCCGGATCGATCGCCCGTGCCGGATCGCCGACCGGCGGAAGGGCCGCGGCGATCCGCTCGAGCATCGCGTCGACCGTGTCGAAACTCGGCACGCCCCCCGGACCCGAGAGCGACGCCACGAGCGTGGCAGCGTCATGCCCGAGGTCGAACAGACCGTCGAGACGCTTGCCGACGACCGGAACCGCGACGTCGGCGAGGAACGACGGCGCGAGCTGCGACACCGCCGTCGCGGCCGCGCCGAAATCACTCGCCCGCGTCCCCCCGAAGGTGGCGAAGTCGATGCTCGTTCCCCCGTCCGAAGGCGTGAGGGAGAGCGGCGCGATCGCGACGCTGTCGGGGCCAGCAAAGGGATCGGGAGCGGAAAGATGAAGGCTCGTGAGCCGCCCGGATTGGGCGAAGCCACCGAGCGCGAGCTGGAACGGCAGGGCGACGTCGAACCGATTGCCGGCGGCCGGTGCGACGGTGAACAGGTCGGCCGCGGCCGCGGCGACGAGCCTCCCGGCGGGGATCGTCACGGCGCCGGCCGGGAGCGCGAGCGTGGCGCCGACGTTGAGATCGACGGCGACGTCGGTGGTGCCTGCGGCGCTGGCGAGTCGGAAGGCGCCGAGCGAGGCCTCGAGATCGTCGGCGGCGGCGGTGGCCGTGGCAAAGACACGGATCGGCTCCAACCGGAGCTGGATCGCCTCGATCCCGGTGACACCGGGGCTGCGCACGATCCCGAATCCGATCCGCCCCTCGAAGCCGGCGGTGACCGGCACCGTAACCGAGCCGAGCCGCAGTCCCCGGTCAAACGTCGTCGCTGCGGCGCCTGCGGCGCCAGGATGCTGGCCGAGGGCGAGCTCGTAGTCGGGCAGGGAACGCTGCTCACCGATGGTCAATTCGAACCACAGCGTGTCAGTGGCGGCCGGGCCATCGACACGCGCGGTGAAGTCGCGGATCGCGAGGCCCCCGGCGCTTGCCGCGGCGGTGAAGGCGTCGCGGACCGCCGCCACCGTCATCGCGCCGCTGAGCCGGGGGGCGATCGGATCGGCGAGCCCGGCGGTAAGCCGATCGCCGATCGGTGTCAGACAGCCGAGGGGATCGGCGAGCCCGGCTGTCGCCGCGCCGAGCGTGCCGCTGACTTCCACCGCGGAGAGTTGATGGGCGAGGGCCTCGATCGATTGGCGAAGGGCGAGGACCTGGCCGGCGTCGAGGCCCACCGAGTCGATCGCGCCGGGCGCGGTGAGGACGAGCCTCGTTTCGAGCGGCTCGAGGTCGAAGGCACGTCGCGCGCGTCGGCGCCGGGCCATGCGGGGAAGCAGCCCGCTTCCGCGCCGTCGGCGCCGAGCCCAAGGGAAGAGTCCTCGAAACCACCCTTCGAGTGACCGGGTCATCATCGCCCCCCTTCATCAGTCCATCCCGGCCGGGAATCGACGGGGATGGAGCGGCTCGATCAAGACGCGCCCAGGACGCGTCACCTCGCTGACAGGAAGTAGACAATCGAACCCGCGGTGCGGCAATCGGAGGGACGCTCGTTGGCAACTTTTTGTGGGCGACTGTTTGCGGCCGTAGTGGCGATGCATGGACGGGTGAGAGAAGCACACCCCTGCTTTCGTGCGGGATCGGGAAGCCGTCGGATGGGGGATCGAATAAGCGAATGAATGACTGTGGGAAAGACCCCTCGGCAACCGAAGGAGCGAAAATGTTCAACCCCGACGATCCGGCAGACTGTGACGGCGGAGCCTCCTTGCATGCACGGGGATCAGGGAGATCGTTCGAAGAACGAAGGGATTGCGATCCGCTCTTCCCCGCGCTCTCCAGGACACCCTCCATGATCCATCCGACCGAGTCAGTCGCCGCGGCGCTTGTCAAAGCCGGGATCACGATTCCGGCGGTGCCCAAGCCGGCTGGGGCCTATGTCGGGGCGATCCGCACCGGCAACCTCGTCGTCACCTCCGGCCAGCTTCCCTGGGTCGACGGGAAGCTCCTCCATATCGGCCGGATCGGCGCCGAGGTGAGCGAGGCGGAAGGGAAGGCGTGCGCCCGGGTCTGCGCGATCAATGCCATGGCACAGTTTCAGGCGGCCATTGGCGATCTCGAGGCGATCCGGCGGATCGTCCGCGTCGAGGGCTTCGTCCACTGTGCCCCCGGCTACCGCGGCCATCCGCGCGTCCTCGACGGGGCCTCGCACCTCTTCAACGAACTGTTCGGCGACCGCGGCATCCACACCCGTGTCGCCCTCGGGATCACCGAGATG
>CAJAYZ010000212.1 GCA_903949225.1 uncultured Planctomycetaceae bacterium | reverse complement strand
GTCGTCGACCGTCGCCAGGTGATCGAGGCAAGGGTCCTTGGGGCCGACGCGGTCCTCCTCATCGCCGAGTGTCTCGACGATTGCCTGCTTCGCAGCCTGTACGCCGAGATTCTCGATCTCGGCATGACGCCGCTGGTGGAGCTTCACGACGAACTCCAGCTCGATCGCGTCCTCGACCTCGGCGCGACGCTCGTGGGGATCAACAATCGCGATCTCCGCACAATGACGACCGACCTCGACCATGTCCTCCGACTCCGCTCGCGCGTCTCCGACGGCTGCACGCTCGTCGCCGAGAGCGGAATCCGCAGCCGCGGGGATGTCCGTCGGCTCGAGGCGGCGGGGATCGGTGCGATGCTCGTTGGCGAGTCCCTCCTCAAGCAGCCAGACCCTGGCGCCGCCGCCGCAGCGTTGCTCGCTGACGACTGACGTCACCCCGTGGCACTCAGCCCGGCGGAGGGGAGTTCTCGGATGCCGTCGGCGCTTGGTCGATCGGCTTGTTGAGGCCGACGAAGCGATAGCCCATGCCGCGCACGGAGAGGAAGTGGACCGGCTTGGAGGGATCTCCCTCGAAGTACTTGCGGAGGTTGAGCATGAAGGTGTCGATCGTCCGCGTTGCTGGCGGTCGTGCCATGCCCCAGACGCGCTGGAGGAGTTCGTTCCGCGACACGACCTTTCCTTCGTGATCGACCAGATAGCGGAGGAGTTTCATCTCCAGGTTCGTCAGCCGCACCGGCCCTCCCTGGGCCCGTGCCTCCCAGGTGTCGAAGTTCACCTCCGCCGCGCCGAAGCGGTAAACGGCCGGAGCGGATTCCAACGGGAGCGGCGGAGGGAAAGGGAGCGCCTCGACTGGAGCCGGCGGAGCAGTGGGGGCGATCGCGGCCGCCGTGCGGGTGGCGGGTCTGCGCCGGGAGATGTGGCTCCGCACGATCGAGATCAGTTCGTCGAGATCGAACGGCTTCTGGAGATAGACGTCCGTTCCGGCATCGAAGCCGCGGATCCGGTCCTCGACGAGCGTCCGGGCGGTAAGCATGACGACCGGGACTTCGTTTCCCTGCCGGCGGACCGCCTCGCAGACGGCGTAGCCGCTCATGCCGGGGAGCATGACGTCGAGGATCAGCAGATCGAACGGTGTCGATTCGGCGGCCAGCGCCGCCAGCGCCGACTGGCCATCGGCGGCGGTCTGGACCTCGAAGCCCTCGGCCTCGAGGTTGAACTTGATGCCGATGGCGAGGTGGTCTTCGTCTTCGACGACGAGAATGCGCGGCATGGGGTCGGGCCCGAGGAGGGAAAGGAGCGTGCCCATTCTACCCGCCGCGGCCCGTGCGTCCGGCGTCAGCGGGCCATCACCTCGCGCCCACGGACGGCCTTTGCGTAGCCCCGCGTCACGAACCACTCCCATGCGTCGGCAACCGTCTCGTCGAGAGATCGAAAGGCATAGCCAAGCTCGGCCTGGGCCCGGCGGTAAGAGAAGTTGTGGGGGAGCATCGACATTCGCGTCGCCGCCGAATTGACCGGGAGTTCCCGAGCCGTGAACAGGCTCGCCAGATCGCCGGCGAGGCCGGCCATCCGCACGATCCCCCGCGGAGCCGTGCCGAGCGGCTGCATCCGCCCCGCGATCCGTGCGAACACCCGCCAGGCATCGAGGTAGCTCATCGAGTGGCCGCCGAGGATGTAGCGGCGGCCGAGTTGACCGCGGGTCACGGCGGCGAGGATCCCGCCGGCCACATCGCGGACGTCGACGAAATCGTTTCCGCCCGGTGGGGCGAAGAGCCCCTTGCCGGCGCCGACCTCGAGAAGCATCCGTCCGCTCGACGGTTTCCAGTCCCAGGGACCGAGCATGTACACAGGGTTGACGATCACGGCGTCGAGGCCGCGGGCGATCTCGTCGTGCACCGCCCCCTCGGCGCCGCGCTTCGTGACCACGTACGGGCACTCCGGCATCCCCCCCGGTGGGGTCTCCTCGTCGGCGGGGACGCCATCGGCGCGGAGGCCGATGGCATCGACACTCGAGACATGGACGAAGCGGGCGCCGGCACGGCGGGCCGCGGCGGACACGATCCGCGTGCCGTCGACGTTCGCGGCGGCCATTTCGTCCTCGTGCCGCCAGCCACAATGGACCATCGCCGCAGCGTGGATCACGATCCGGGCCCCATCGACCGCGGCCTGCACCCCTTCATGGTCTTCAAGCGCGCCCTCGATCGTCTCGACCGGAAGCCCGGCGAGACAGCGTTCCGCGGCCTGCCGCGAGCGGACAAACGCCCGCACCGACTCGCCGCGGGAAACGAGCATCCGCACGACGTTGTTGCCGACAAGCCCGGTCGCCCCGGTCACGAGGACGTCTACGGTGGCCGGGCGGCGGTGGGGGGCCGGCCGGAGGGCGGGGACGGGCGTTGGAGTGGGGGTGGAGTTGACCATGGGGGATCGTCACCGAAATCCAGTGTGGAGCGGGCGGCGCGGTCGATCCATACTCCGCACCTTCTCCATGGTAGTTCGGAAAAAAAAGGGGAAGACTTCGGTGACGGGCGGTGGTGCTGCCGTTGACGGATATGAGGCCTCCCCCCGAAGATGCCTCGTCCGGCAGGTTGTTTCGGCGGGCCTGCGATTGCCGGCCGATCGCCGCAATTCCGGGGGCATCGTCGCCCCCCCAGGCTGCCGGCATTCGAGGCTCCCGATTGGCATGGAGGATCCGTGGCGGAACTGACCATTCGGCCGGTGGACACCCGGTCTGAACAGAAGCGTTTCGTCCGTCTTCCCTGGCGGATCTACCGCGACGACCCCTGCTGGATGCCCCCCCTGGTCATGTCCCAGGAGGAGCTCCTCAACTTCCGCCCCCATCCCTTTTACGAGCGGTCGAGGGCGCGGAGCTTCATCGCCTCGCGCGGCGGGGTCGATGTCGGGAGGATCACCGGCATCGTCAACGCCGGGCATGTCGAGCGCTACGGAGAGAACCGTGGGTTTTTCGGGTTTTTTGAGTGCGACGACGACTCCGCGGCGGCTCGGGGGTTGTTCGGAGCCGCCCGGGACTGGCTCCACGCCCAGGGGATGACCTCGATCCGTGGTCCAGCCAATCCCTCGCTCAATTACGAGTGCGGTCTCCTCATCGAGGGCTTCGATACGCCCCCGTTCTTCATGATGACGCACAACCGACCCTGGTACGGCCGGCTCGTCGAGGAGAACGGCTTCGGCAAGGTCGAGGACATGTACGCCTTCTGGGGCGAGACGGGGATGTTGTCTTCGCTCGACTCGAAGCTCGGATCGATGATCCAGGGGGTGAAGGAACGCTTCGGCGTCACGGTGCGGCCACTCGACCGGAGCCGTTTCGAGGAAGAAGTGCGGATGTTCCTCGACATCTACAACTCGAGCCTCGGCGGCACGTGGGGCTTCGTGCCACTCTCGGCGAGCGAGGTCAAACACATGGCCGAGAGCCTCAAGCATCTCATCGTGCCGGAATTGGCGATGGTGGCCGAGGTCGGCGGCAAGCCGATTGGCACCGTCTTCTGCCTCCTCGACTACAACCCGCGCATCAAGGCGATCAATGGCCGCCTCTTCCCCTTCGGATTCGTCCGACTCCTCTGGAACAAAAAGGGGATCAAGCGGATGCGGGCGATCAGCACGAACGTCGTGCCTGAGTATCAGGCCTGGGGTGTGGGGCTGGTGCTCATGGGGGCGCTCGTCCAGCCGGTGATCGACTGGGGGATGAAGGAAGTGGAGTTTTCCTGGGTGCTCGAGTCGAACCACCTCTCGAAGCGAACGCTCGAGCGGGGCGGTGCCCTCGTTACCAAGAAGTACCGGATGTACCAGGACGACCCGCCGGCTCCAGTCGGCTGAGGATTGGCCCCGCGCTACCGGCGCCCACGCCGCCATCCGCGGCCGCCGTTTGGCCGCACCACCACCCCTCCGGCCCCGCCGCTCAAGCCCCCGGCCGAGACCGTCGAGCGGGCGCCGCCACCGCTCGGCTGGTTGTAGTAGGGCCAGACTCGCTTCCCCGCGCGCTGGTCGCGCTCCCACTGCATCGAGCCGTAGTTGATGCCGGAGAGGTTGAAGCTCGAGTAAGGATTGGGCGGGTTTCTGGCCAGGGCCGGGGAGGCCCAGAAGACCAGGCCGGTCGCCGCGGCGGTCAGCAATTCGAAGAGGTGGCGACGGAACATGGCGATCCTCGTGGAGCGGTGTGGGAGCAGGCGGGAATGAGGGGGCGAGGTTCTCGTACGGCTCTGGTCACCGTCCGGTTCGGTCACTTCAACGGGGTGTTTCCGTAGGCCTCCGGTGGCACCGGGCCAAGGTCGTCGACCTCGGCTTCGAGTCGTTCGAGCTCCGCCCGAAGATCGCGGAGCGTGTCGGCGTAGGCGGGATCGTCGTGGAAGCTACGCGTCTCGGTCGGATCAACCTCCCGGTCGAGGAGCTCCCACTCGTCGAGATCCCCCTCGTAGTGGACGAGCTTGTGGCGATCGGTGATCACGCCCCGGTGAGGGCGGACATGATGCGGCTCGGGAAACTCGTAGTAGTGGTAGTAGAGGCTCTTCCGCCAGTCGGCGTCGGCGTGTTCGGCGAGGAGCGGCTGGAGAGATTGTCCCTGCATGTCGGGAGGCACAGGCAATCCGGCGAGCGCGAGGAACGTCGGGGCGAAGTCAACGAGCGATACGATCCGGTCGCAGCGGCTCCCCGGCCTCGTCAGTCCCGGCCAGCGAACGATCAGCGGTGTCCGCACCGATTCTTCGAAGATCCAACGCTTGTCGAACCAGCCGTGTTCGCCGAGGAAGAACCCCTGATCGCTCGACAGGACAACGACGGTCTCGTCGGCGATCCCCTCGTGGTCGAGTTCGTCGAGGAGTCGGCCGACACTCTCGTCGATCGCCTTCACGCAGCCGAGGTAGTCGTGCATGTAGCGCTGGTAGCGCCAGCGGACGAGGTCCCTGCCGGCCGGAGCCGCCGTCAGGAAGGCTTCGTTGCGTGGTTCATAGTGGGCCTTCCAGGCGATGAGATCCTCGCCATCGATCCCCGGCGGCGCCACGAGTTTGGCGTCAAGTGGGGTAAAGGTGCGATCGAGCCCCATGTCATGCTCGCGGACGGCCGTGCTTCGGCCGGTGAAGTCATCGAACAGCGTCGCTGGCTCGGGATGGGGGAGATCGTCGTCCCAGCCGAGGTGCCGGATCGCCGGCGACCACTCGCGGTGCGGCGCCTTGTGCTGTGTCATGAGGAGGAACGGCCGGTCACGGTCCCGCTGCCGCAGCCACTCGATGGAATGATCGGTGATCACATCGGTGACATATCCGCGCTCGATCGCCCGTTCCGTGGCCGTGATCATCGGCGGGTTGTAGTAGATCCCCTGGCCCGGAAGGATCCGCCAGTGATCGAAGCCGGTCGGATCGCTCCCGAGGTGCCACTTGCCGATCACCGCCGTCTGCCAACCGGCGTCCTGCAGCAGCTTCGGGAAGGTCGGCTGGGTCGCGTCGAACCGGCAATTGGCGGTGTTGTAGAAGCCGTTCTTGTGCGAGTACTTGCCGGTGAGGATTGTGGCCCGGCTCGGCCCGCAGATCGAGTTGGTGACGAGGCAACGGTCGAACCGCATCCCCTCGCGGGCGAGCCGGTCGATGTTCGGCGTGTCGAGGAGGTGACGCGACTCTCCGTAGGTCGACAGCGCCTGACAGGTGAGGTCGTCAGCGAAGATGAAGAGGATGTTGGGCGGGCGGCTGTCGGCCGCCATCGTGCCCCGGAGTGACGGCAGCCAGAGGGGGGCGAGAAGGAGGGCCGTAGCGACCACTCGGAGCGCCGAGGCGATGAGGCGGAGAGCGGCCATGGTGTCGGGATTCCCAAGGGAGTTTTCACCCCAGTTTACGTTTCCATCCCCAAATCCGAGCTTTGGCCCTTGATTCGCCATCCGGGGGGCAGGCGCGTCCTGCCGTCGATTCCGCCGGACTGCGATGGGAGAGTCGTGGAAGGTTGGGTAAACTTTGAGGAATCGGCCGCGTAATCCCCGGATCACTGCTCCATGCCTACTGGCAACACAGCCCTCATCCTCGGAATCGGCCACGAGGATGTGGACGCCGATCGGGAGCCGCTCTGGCGCCGCGGGGCAGAGTTGGCGGCCGTCGCCCTCCTGTCGCTGGCGGCGATCCTGGGGCCAATGGCCCTCGGCGGCACCCACCCGCTCGGCAAGCTGGGAATCAATCTCCTCGTCGGGATGGCGACCCTGCTGTGGGCCGCGACGGCGCCCCGCTCGGGCTGGTTGGCCTGGCTGCCGATCGCCGTGGCCGGAGGGGCGCTGGTCCAGATCGTTCCCCTGCCAGCACCGCTCCTCTCCCAGATTGCCCCGTTCTCGGCGCAGTCCTGGGCGACCGCTTCACAAGGGGAACCGCTGCGGTGGGGCACGATCTCCATCGATCCCGGCGCCACAGCCGCGGCGATCCGGCAAGTGTTCCTCGGGCTCTCGGCAACTGTCGTGACGATGGACCTCTGCCGCCGTCCCCGGCGACGCCTCGTGCTCTGTGCGGCGATCGCGGCGGCTGGCTTGTTGATCTGGGGGCTGGGGATCGTCTATCCGATGAACGACGATCATGTCGTGCTCGGTCGGCACGACCTCAAGGGCCCCGAAGAAAATCTTTCCTGGTGTACCACGCTGCTCCCGCCGGTACGCACGGCCGGGTTTGTCGAGTATTCGCAGTCGGGGCCGGTCCGGGTCGGCGAGGAGGAGTACTACCTTCCCCGCTGGCAGATTGGCGACGGGATGGGCTCGTATGTCGTCAGCAATCATTTTGCCGCCGGAATGTATCTCACCCTGCCGCTGCTTCTGGCTCTCTGTCGGCAGCGCCTCCGTGGGCCGGTCGGGTCGTGGGCGGGCGCAACGCTCACGCTGGTCGTCTTTGCCGGTGCGTTCTGGACAGTCGGAATGGTGGCACATTCACGCGGTGGGGCTGGGGCGATCGTCCTGGCGACCGCCGTTTTCATGGCCCTCTCGACCCAAGCCCGCTGGAGCCGGTTGCTCTGGGGGGGGATCTCCCTGATGGCGCTGCTGGCCCTGATCGGGTTTTTTACGATCTACTTTTTCAGGCTGACGTCGCTGGCCGACGTGCTTCCCGATCTCGTCCGCGTGCCTCTGACCAACTTCTTCAACGATCCCCGCATCGCCCTCAACAAGATGTCGGCACGGGCCTTCGCCGCGGCTCCCCTGTTTGGCAGCGGGTTAGGCACCTGGGGGTTCGTCCAGCCGACGTACGGCGGCGGAAAGCCGACGGTTTTCTATGCCCACAACGACTACGCGCAGATCCTCGCGGAGACAGGCCTGATCGGCGGGGCCGTGATGGGCGGCCTGGTCGCGGTGTTGTTGGCCGCGTTCGTGCGGACGTGGAAGGCATCCCAGTCGGAGCGGATGCTGGCAGCCGGGGCGTGGGCCTCCCTGGCGGCCATCGGCCTCCATTCCTTCTTCGACTTCAACATGCACATCCCCGCCAACGCGATGCTGGTTTGTCTCGTGGCGGGCGTGGCCCTCTCGACGACGGCCTCGTTTCCCACCGGTTGCCTGCTGACGGAGCGGGATCGGGCTGGCATCGCGTATGTCCGGGCGCCAGGGAGCGGTGCGATGCCGTGGTCGGCGCGACGGGGAATCGTCGCCGTGCTCATCGTCGGGGCCTGTGCGGTGACGATGCTGCTGAGCGCGCGGGACTATGAGACCGAAAAGATCGCCCGGCGACTCCGCTACGCCCTCTACAACATCCGCACCGCGAAGACCGAGGATGCCAGGGCGTTGGCGGTCGGACGTCTCCAGTGGGGCATCGTCAACGCTAAGGCGGCCCGCCGCCGGCATCCGACCGACTCCGAATTGCCGATGCTCGCCGGCCAGGCGGCGCTTCATCTCGAGAGCCTTGGCGAGGGGCTCGAAGGGGAGGAGACGATGATGTGGTTCCGACGGGCGCAGAGCTGCAATCCGCTCATGTGGGGATCCCCGCAGGCCGTCAAGGGACGGTGACGGCGTTGAGCCCCCGCGTATTGGTTGTCAGGACGGGGCCGGGCCGGGGCGGTTGCCGCGCCGATTATCGCCGCCGGACGGACCAGGCCGGCGCTCGCCCGGCCGCCGCGGCCGATAGCCGACGCTGCCGCGGCTCCGCTGTTCCCGTTTCCCGGCCGCCGGGCCACCGCGGATGTGGTCGCCGGAAGTCTGTTCCTCGAAGGCCCGATTGGCATCCCGGCGGCGGCGCTCGAGCGCCTCACGGGGAGGGGCTGCGGGGATCAGGCAATCGCAGCCGGAGCCGATGAGGTCACGCCGCCCGGCCTCCTCGAGGGCCTGCTTCACCTCGAACCAGTTCTCGGGTTTGAAGAATTGGAGGAGGGCCCGCTGCGTGCGCCGGTTGCGCATCCCCTTGGCGATCTTCACCGGCTTCCCCGTCATCGGATCGAGGCCGGTGTGGTACATGCAGGCGGCAATGTCGAACGGGCTGGGGATGAAGTCCTGCACTTGATCGGGCTTGTAGCCGTTCTGCTTGAGGAACACCGCCAGTTCGATCATCTCGGCGATGTCGCTGCCGGGGTGGCTGGCGATGAAGTAGGGAACGGTGTACTGCTTCTTGCCGACACGCCGACTCGCCTCGCGGAAAGCCTCGTCGAACTTCACGAAATCGTCCGCCCCGGGCTTCTTCATGAGGTCGAGGACCTCGGCGTTGACATGCTCGGGGGCGACCTTGAGATGGCCTCCGACATGGTGGGCGGCGAGTTCCTCGAGGTAGGCGGGATCCCGTCTGGCGAGATCCATCCGGACACCGGAGGCGACGAGCACCCGCTTCACCCCTGGCACGTCGCGCGCCTCGCGCATCAGGGAGCGGAGGGGGCCGTGGTCAGTGCCGAGGAGTTTGCAGACGGTGGGATGGACGCAAGAGAGACGGCGGCACTTCGCCTCCTCCTCCGGACGCGTACAGCGCATCTGGTACATGTTCGCGGTCGGCCCGCCGATGTC
>CAJAYZ010000211.1 GCA_903949225.1 uncultured Planctomycetaceae bacterium | reverse complement strand
TGGCTTCTTCGTCCCGGTGCACCCGAGCGTCGCCATCACGCAGACGACACCCACGACCACGATCGTTCCCTTGAACCTCATCTCGATTCACTCCAGGATGTGCTCCGGGAAAAGCCCGCGGCGACGCGCGACGCAATTCCGCTCTCGAAAGCCTTAGCATGGCCAGCCCGTGGAACCGACGGCGGTGGACGAAACCTCCGACACGGATTCCCGACTGAAGGCGGCACGACCGTCACGATCCCGCCGTCCGGCACCATCGGTCGCGTCAGCCGGCCAGAAGGCTGCCGTCGAGTGTCCCGGCGGACACATCGGACGCCGTTTTCCAGCCTGCCGGGCGCGAAAGCGGTGTCGCCCCTCCAGCGAACGGATTGTATACTCCCCTACACTGTTTCTCCCAACGGAGTTTTCCGGTGGCGGAGATTGTTCCATCGCGGAGGGCTGGTCGGTTCCGGCTGGTTCCTCCTCTCACCATCTCATCAGGCCCCCTGGGGGCCACCAAGAGGCAGGTCATGCGTCGCTGTGCCCCCACCATCGCCGCGTCGGTTCATTGTTTCCCGGCACTGGCTTCCGTGGCCCAGCTTTCCCGGGGCCGCTCGGCAGCACGGTGCCTCGCCCGGGCCGGTCTTGCCGCCGCGATCGCGCTGCTGCTGGCCGGCGTGCCTGGGACGGCCTCGGCCCAGTGGGGCGGCTGGGGATTCGGCATGGGAGGCATGGGAGGCGGCTACGCCTCGACGGCAGGTCAGGCCGCGGCGTACGGGCTCTCTGATGTGATCCGCTCGGAGGGGTATGCCAACCTTCAAAACTCTGAGGCGGCCAAGAACTGGGAAGATGCCAAGACCAAGGAGATCGACAACCGCCAGAAGTGGACGAACACCTACTTCGACATGCGGCGCACGAACAAGGAATCCCGCCAGGCAGAGAACGGCCCGGCAGTGACGCACGATCAGGCGATCCGGTTTGCCAAGGCGGCGGCCCCGCCGCGGCTGACGTCGGCGCAACTCGATCCGGTCACCGGCCACATCGAGTATCCGCTCCTGCTCACCGACAAGGACTACGACGCCTACCGCAGCGATCTCAACAAGCTGTTTGCCGATCGCGCCTCCAGCGGCGGCAGCCTCCAGTTCGAGGAGTTTGAGAAGATCCGCGGGACGGTCTCGAAGTTCATCGATGCCCTGAAGACGAATGTCAGCCGCTACCCGGCCGGCGACTACGGCCGCGCTCGGACGTTCCTCGACAGCCTTGGCAACGAGCCCCGCTTCCCGGCGGGCTGATCATCGGGCGGCGTTCGCCTAGGGCTGCTGTGGCTGCTGTGGGAGGTGGACCCGGCGGAGGAGCGGGATGGCCGCCACGCGGAGGATCGCCGAGACCACGAACACCGCGTAGTAGGCGTTGCGATCCTCGCCGAGCGCGCGAAGGAGCAGGCCACCGCAGGCGGCGCCGCTGACCCAGGCCACCGCATGCCCGAGGTTGTAGGCCGTGACCACGCCGGTTCGTTCCCGGTGCGAGGCGGTTTCAAAAAAGAGGAGCACGACGGCGAGCTCGTAGGCTGCCCAGGACGCGCCGGCGACGACCTGGACGCCGACAAGATAGGGAATGTTGGCCGACACGAGCCAGAAGAGCGTCAGCGGCGCGATTGCCAGTCCCCCCAGCCAGAGCAGGCCGAGGGAGCCGATCCGACTCCCGAGCCGCCCCAGACTCGGCAGCACCAGCGCTCGGGCGAGAAAGCTCATCGCCACGACGAGCATGTAGGAGAGGTAGGAGAACTGCCTGTCTTTGAGCATGTAGGGGGAGAAGTACGCTCCGGAGAACTGGCAGGCGAACGTGATCGCCCAGAGGTAGGTGACAAGCGTGCCCGCTGGCCCCGCGGCGAGCGCCCGCACCCGCCGCCATCCATCGGCCAATCCGGCACGCGCCGATTCCTCTCCCCCGGGGCCTCGATGCCTGTCGGGCGGCACCTCCGCCGTCGGGGGCTTGAGTTCGCGGCAGGCGGCCAAGCAGAGCGTCGACACGAGCCGGCAGCCCGAGGCCAGCGAGAACAGAACCGCAAACGTGGGGAGGAGGACGCCGCGGCGTTTTCCCCACTCCAGGAGCAACCCCCCGGCCACGAAGCCGGCGAGGACCGCGAACTGTCCAAGGCGGCTGCGGTGGGCAAAGTAGGGGGTCCGCATCCGCTCCGGGATGAGTGTTCCGATCCAGGCGTTCCACGCCGGTGCTCCCGCCATGCCGGCCGACCAGTAAATGCTGACGGCGATGAGCAGTTCCCATGGCTCGGCATGGCCGCGCAGCGCCCACCAGATCAGGGGAAGGAAGCTGATCGCCTGCACCGCCGTGGTCGCCACCACCCAGCCCCGGTTCGTCCCCATCCGGCGCACGGCCAGCGGCGTGACCAATTGCAGTACGGCCCCGACGAACAGCGGCGCCGAGGCCGTCAGCCCGGTCGCCACCGGGCCGAATCCGAGGGCCAGAGCGAAGGCCGGGATGTAGTGCTCCCCGCAGCCGACCATCACGCTGTAGGCGGAGGCGTCGGCGGTGGAGATCCAGAGATCGCGGCGGAGCCCGGTCCGGGGCGGGAGGCCTCGGGCGAGAAACTCCACGACCTTAGCGCGGGGCCTCGGCGGGCGGGAGGGCAAAGCGAGCAGTCCGAAGCGCGGGGTGGGCAGGCCAGATGGCGGGACCCTGTTTATACTCCCCCGGGCCCTTGAGACGTCAGTCGTTTTTTCCGGAGCTTCCGCTCCACGACGAGGGTGCCGGGCCCGCGACCGCGACATCGATCGCGACATGGAGATAGCAATGCAGGCATTGGTCACGGGTGCGACCGGGTTCGTGGGGCCGCGGCTGTTGCGGATGCTCGACCGCCCGGTGGTGCTGACGCGGAATCCGCAGCGTGCCCAGGCTGCCATCGGCCATCTCGCCGGCAAGATCGTCGCCTGGGATCCACTCAAGGGACCGCCCCCCGCAAACGCCCTGGAGGGGGTCGACACGGTCTTTCATCTCGCCGGCGAATCGGTCGCCGAGGGGCGGTGGACAGTGGCCCAAAAGCAACGGATCAGGGACAGCCGCGTCCTCGGCACGCGGCATCTCGTGCAGGCGATTCGTCAGGCATCGGCCCGTCCCGGAGTGCTCGTGTCGGCCTCGGCGGTCGGCTATTACGGCAACCGGGGGGATGACGAGCTCACCGAATCCGCTCCCGCGGGCCACGACTTTCTGGCGGAAGTCTGCGCTGCCTGGGAGGAGGAGGCTTTGGTCGCCCAGACCTGCGGCGTCCGGGTCGTGACCGCCCGGACCGGGATCGTCCTGGGCGCCGGCGGCGGGGCCCTCGGAAAGATGCTCCTGCCGTTCAAGTTGGGTGCCGGGGGACCGCTCGGAAGTGGAAAGCAGTGGATGCCGTGGGTGCATGTCACCGATCTGGCGAGGCTCTATCACCACGCCGCCACTGCCGCAGCGATCAACGGCCCGATGAACGCCGTGGCCCCCAATCCGGTGAGGAACAGCGAGTTCACGCGGGCCCTTGGTCGCCAACTCCACCGCCCAGCCTTCCTGCCGGCCCCCTACTTCGGGCTCCGGCTGGCCTTTGGGGAGTTTGCGCAGGTGCTCTTCGATTCGCAGCGGGTGATTCCCAAAGTCGCCCTGGAGAGCGGATTCACCTTCCAATACCCGGAGATCGCCGTGGCGCTCAAGGAAATCCTCGCGCCGGCTGCGTGAGCGGCCAAGCAGGATCCCTCTTCAGGCCGAGGAGGACGGTGAGGCATCGTCGTCGACAGGGGCTTCGTCGGGAGTGGCGGCCCGCGTGAGACGGTCGTGGATCGCCTGCCAGTCATCCCCGGCCGGCGGCTCATCGACGATGATCCAGTCGAGGGATCGCTTGTCGATGGCATGGAGGACGGCGTAGAGCATGGCGGCGTGGGTGACGGGATCGTCTGGCATCGGCACGACGACCACCTCGGCGCTCGTGGCGATCCGTCGTGTCCGCGCGTCGGCGGCCCGGGTCGTCAGCCATCCGACCCGCTTCCCCGCGCGGAGGAGTTCACTGACGCGTTCGGCGGCGCAGGGGGAGATCTCGAGCGGCGTCCGCGGCGCGTAGTGCCGCGTGGCCTGGCCGGGGGAGCGGGCGGGGGCCAAGGGGTCGGTGGTGGGGGCGGCAAGCGTTTCCCCCAGTGCTGCGGCGAGTGCCGTGGCGGAGAGCGGCCCGGGACGGAGGATCGCCGGCGGTGACACGGTGCAGTCGACGACGGTCGATTCGATGCCGCGCCCGCATGAACCGGCGTCGAGAATCAGGTCGACCTTCGCCCCGAGGCTCTCGAGGACGTGGGCGGCCGTTGTCGGAGAGAGACGGAGCGAGCGGTTGGCGCTCGGCGCCGCCAGCGGCTCGCCGAGTCGGGCGATGAGCTCGCGGGCAACTGGCTGGTCGGGGCAACGGATCGCCACCGTCGGCCCGCCGGCGGTGACGATGTCGGGGACGTGGGGCGCCTTCGGGACGACGACGGTCACTGGGCCCGGCCAGCACGCCCGGGCGATCCTCTCGGCGGCCACGGGCCATTCCGAGGCCAGGGCCCGCGCCATCTCGACGCCATTGACATGGACAATGAGCGGATTGGTCGATGACCGGCCCTTGGCGATGAAGATCCGTTCGACGCTGCTTTCCGAAAGTGCCAGGCCCGCCAGCCCGTAGACCGTCTCGGTGGGAATCGCCACCAGTCCCCCCGCGCGGAGCACGGTGACGGCGCGGTCGAGTGCGGCGTCGGTCTCGGCCGGCGGCGCGGCGGCTCCGGCTGGCCAGCGGACGGGGAGGGTGTCGGGAAGGGCATGGTCCATCGGCATGGGGAGGCTCCGCGGTCTGGGGGAATCGCCGCGGTGGATCGCGGTAAATCCAGCGTTGTTGTCGAGCGGTCGGGGAGGCCGTGTCAATCGCCGGCCATGCCGGCCGAGCGGGGGCAGACCACCCCGCCTCAGCCGGCCCGGCGCGAGGGCTCCGTTGCAAGGCCTGCGGCGGCAACGGAAGATGGCACACTGCGAAGACGCGCCCCCCTTCTCCTGCCCCTCCGTGGAGGCCCTTCCCTTGACGATTCCCCGTCCCCCGTCGGCTCCTCCCCCCGCCGAGAGCGCTCCTGCGCCACTGGTCGGGATCGTGATGGGGAGCCGCTCCGACTGGGCGACGCTCGAGCGGGCCTCCCAGGTGCTGACGCAGTTCGGTGTCGCGCACGAGTGTGAGATCGTCTCGGCTCACCGCACCCCGGGCAAGCTTGCCGACTACGCCGCCAACGCGGCCGGCCGGGGGCTCCGTTTGATCATCGCCGGGGCTGGTGGGGCGGCCCATCTTCCCGGCATGATGGCGGCCCAGACGGCGTTGCCGGTGTTTGGAGTGCCGGTCGAATCGGCGGTGCTCCGGGGGGTCGATTCGCTCCTCTCGATCGTGCAGATGCCGAAAGGAGTTCCGGTAGCGACGGTAGCCATCGGACACGCAGGAGCGGCGAACGCGGCGATCCTCGCGGCGAGTATCCTTGGCATCAAACACCCACACATCTCAAAAGCGGTTCA
>CAJAYZ010000210.1 GCA_903949225.1 uncultured Planctomycetaceae bacterium | reverse complement strand
GATCCCAGACAGCCCGGCAGGCCGATTCGTCGCAGAGAAAGTCCTGCACCGCGACAAAATCAACCGCTCGGTCGACAGCCAATCTTCCGGCAGGCTCGCAGATCAAGTGCATGGAAGCACCTTGGGGCCAACCAGTGGCCTGATCCAGGGGTAGAAATGACCGCCGCCGGGCGGGAAGGCGAGCCCGAAGGTCGGGAAGCCTCTGTTGGCGGTGAGGAGTGCCGGGAGATTATCCCACTCGTTGCCCAGAAAGGCAATCAGATCATCGTGGTCGACCAGCGGACGGTCTGGTCAGCGCGGTCCACCGATCGCGTAGAGGGCATCGGAGGAGCGGACGAGCAGGACACCTTCGGCGACCAGCAGCGACGCGGTCACCGGCTCGCCGAGCTCGATCGAGTTAACGAGATCGAACGACCGTCCCGCATTCACGATCGACACCCAGCCATCGTTCGATCCAAACCACAGCCGGCCGTCGACGAGGAGCGGGCTTGTGCGATGCTGCCCGGTGTGCGTCCGTTCAAACCACAGCTCCGCGCCGGTGGCGGCCTCGAGGCACTGGAGCTTGCCGTCGTTGTGGAGAAGGTAGACGAGGCCGTCGGCGATCAGCGGAGTGCTGACGTCGGGGGTGCGCGGATGGACCCAGGCGACGACCTCCGGCTTGTCGGAGCAGTCGCCCGCAAGCGCGTCTGAGACCTTGAGCCCCACCGTCGGGCCCCCCTTGGCCGTCGGCACGACGATCAGCCCCGGAACGATGCCGGGAGAGGCGACGAAGCGAAATGTCGGGTCGTGCGGCTTGGGATTGGTCTCGGTGGGGCCGTTGAGCTTTGCAAACCGCCACAGCTCCCGGCCGTCGCCGAGGGCGTGGCCGGTGATGCAGTCGGCGCCATGAACGACGAGGAACTCGCGCTCGCCGTCACGGTAGACCGCCGGCGAGGCATAGGCGTGCTTGCACTCGAACTGGGCGTCGGTGGGGCGCTCGACCTCCCAGATCGTCTTCCCGGTCGCGGCATCGAGCTTGACGACCTTCCCGGTGCGCGTCTGGTCGTCGAGCTTCATCGGGCCATGGATCAGCTGAAGATAGAGGGCACCGTCGTCGAGGACCGGCGTCGAGGTCATCCCAAATTGGATATCGATCCGTCCGAAGCGCTCGTTGACGTCGGTCGTCCACACCTCGTCGCCATCGACGGTGTGGCAGGCGAGGATGCCGGTGCCGAAGAAGCTCCAGACATGCTTCCCGTCGGTCGACGGGGAAGGGGAGGCGGAGTTGCCCTCGCCGGCCCGGGCGTCTTGGTTGCCGCTCCCGACGCGCTTCTTCCAGAGGATCTGCCCATCCTTCATCGAGAGACCGAGGACGACGAGGTCGTCTCCCTCGTTGCTCGTGAGGAAGATCCGTTCGTCCCAGACGCAGGGGGTGGCGCCGGCCCGGCCGGGGAGCGGGGTTCGCCAGCGAAGGTTCTTCCCCTCCTTGGTCCAGTCGGTTGGCAGGCCGGTCGCGGTCGCCGTGCCGTCGTGGTTTGGCCCGCGCCAATCGGGCCAGTTCTGGGCCGACACCGGCTGGATGATAAGCGCCATCAGCGCGGCGACGACGGCGGCCGTGAAGGGGCGGGGCATGGGAGGGGATCTCGCGGTTGTCTGGCGGGAGTGAAATGAAACAACGAGGCCCGGTGTGAGTCGAACACACGACCAAGGAATATGAGTGGAGCCGAAGCCGAAAGTCGGGCTGCGGTCACCCCAGGGACGTGCGAATTCCTCGGGAACCATGCGCGTTATCTGGCGCAGGATACCGGCGCTGAAGTGCTCGCGCCTAACAGATGTTCGAACTGTCTTCGCCGACGCCCCTCCGCCCCTTGCTTCACCCCCAGCCCACCTCCGGGCGGGCCCCGGGCGGGCCCTCCCTGCCGCGGGCAGGAGGCCGAAGCGAGCAAGAGATCGGCCGCCTCGATGCCGTCAGCCTCGAGCCCCCGCGGCCGTGCAGACGGGGGTCTGTCGACACGTGCCGAATCCTCTGCCGGCCGGCAACAGCCCAGCCCCGCTATTCGCCCAAATTCCGCGTGTCCTGACTGCGGGCCGCACCTTTTCGGCCCCGGATCCGTACCGGTGTGACCGATCCGGTTTTCGATCCGATCCAAAGTGTCCGATTCGGAATGGTCCCTTGTTTTCACCATTCCACAACGCACGCTTGGTTCGAGCCGCGACTTCGGCACGGTCCGAGCCCTGGCGCTCCGGTCGATTTTGCGTCACGGTGACGCGTTTTGATGCGCTGCTGATGCCGCGAATCGACGGACCCTCCGTTTCTCCGTCCTTTTTCCGCCATTTAGCGATTTTTTTCGAATCGGCACGCGGCGTGCAGTACAACTCGCCCTTCAACGGTTCGACTGCGACGAGGGACGGCATGAGCTTTTTCGAGCGTTTTTCACTGGCCCGGCCGACGCCAACCCGTGCGGCGTGCCAGCGGGCGTTCAGCCTCGTCGAAGTGCTCGTGACGGTCGCCATCATTCTGACGCTCGCCTCGATGACGATGGCCGCGGTTTCCGTTGCCAACGGGAGTGGCAAGAAGGTGCGGACGCGGACCGTCATCGCCAAGATCGACGCGATCATCATGGCGCAGTATGAGTCGTACGCGGGCCGCAGCGTAGCGGCGACTTCCGACGCCGCCCGTGGAGAGGCTCTGCGAACCCTGGCGAAGGGCGATCTTCCGGATACCTGGAGCACGGTGGCCACTCTGGCTGCCAAGTCGGAGTCGGAACTCACGCCGCATCAGCGTGCCTACGTCGCCGTCTGGAAGTCGGTGGATCAGGCCCAAGTCGTCGTCAGCAATGCTTCGCCCGAGTGTCTCTTCCTGGCCGTCATGCACGGTGGGCTCGCCGATTGCCTCGACTGCGACTCGCTCCGCATCGAAGTGGGCGACACCGACAACGACGGCATGCCCGAGTTTCTCGATGCCTGGAACCATCCCATCGCGTTCGTGCACGCTCCCAGCGGGCTCCGGTTGCCTTTCAACAGCAACGCAAACTTCTTCTCGTCGGCGCTCCCCTTCGATCCGGTGGTCGCCACGTCGCTCGGGGCGAAGGGCGGGTTGATGCGGCCGCTGATCGTGTCGGCCGGAACAGACGGTGCGTTGGGGCTCGGTGCCGACGCCAGCCAGATTCCGGGCTCGAACGAAAGCCGCGACAACCTGACAAACTTCGACGAGGAGGCCAAGCTATGACAAAGGCTTCCGACTCCAAGCGGCGGCGCGGTGGGTACACGATCACGGAACTCCTCGTCGTCATGGCCATCATGCTCACCATGATGAGCTTCATGCTCACGGGAGCCCGCGGCTCGCGCACGTCGGGAAACGTCCGCCGCGGTGCCCAGCAGCTTGCGTCGATTCTGCTGGCGTCGCAGTCGGTCTCGCTCGGCAGCCCCACCGGCGCCGCGGTGATCATCGACTCCCAAGGTCGTCTCGGTGACATGGTTTCGCAGGGGCGGCGATTTCCGTTCATCGAGGGCGTCGTGGAGCAGGGACTGCCTCCGACCGACGCCACCTTGTCAGCGACGTCGCAGACGCTCCGGCTCAAGACCACCAACGACGACGCGTCTTCGCTCGTGAACGGCTACAAAATCCGATTTCTGGACCGCGGGCAGGGCGCTGACGGGCCGGTGTCGGAATGGTTTTCGCTGTCGTGCCCCATGCCGCCGGTCGCGGTGGCGAGCATCCGCAGTGAAAACGGCCAGACATCGCGCACCGTTCTGTGGCCGAAGGCCGCCGCCTCGGGCACCCTCAGTTTTCAGGCTGCCCGCTACCCGATTCCTGCCGGTTTTTCGCAGTCGCTTCCCGAGGGCGTGGCGATCGATCTGCGCCAGAGCGGCTACGAAGGCATGGCGGACTGGGAGTCGCTGGCCGGCAAGGGAGCGATCGCCGTCGGCTTCGACTCGGTGGGATCGGTCGATTCCCTGATGCAAAATGTCCTGCCTGCGGCTGGGCAGTTTCGCACCATGCAGCCGATCAGCCCCTGTGAGCAGATTTACTTCTTCGTCACGCTCCGCGCCGATATCGAAGCGGCGATCCTCGACCCCTCAGTCAACACGCTGGCCAGCGACAAGGCCCTGTGGGTGGTCGTGCACCCGCGCACCGGCCGGGTGACGATCGCTGCAAACGTGCCCCAGGTCGCCGACGACGCCACGGCCCTGCGGGCTGCCCGCGCGAAGGCCCGCCAGGGCACGAGCATCGGAGGGTGATGCATCATGGCTCCCACTCCCACCAGCGACACTGCTCGACGGCGGCGTGGGATCACGCTGCTCGAGGTGCTGATCAGTTGCGGGCTCCTGGTCGTGGGCCTGTCTGCGATCGCCGCGCTGCTGCCCGCCTCCGGCTCCCGGCTCACGCAGGCGACGACGGAGGATCGCGCCGCCGTGCTGCTCTCCAACGCCGCTGCCGAGATCGTCAATCGCAGTCTGATCGCCGCCGATGCGTTCCCCACCAACGGCTCCGCACCGACGCTTGCCTTCGGCAAGGTGCTCGACAAGCTGCCCACACTCGGGAGTCTGCCCTCGGGCGGCCCGGCCAGTGGGATCTTTTCCGGGCTTTCGGCCGCCGCACAGAAGCGGTGCGGCTCTTGGCGCACATTTGTACTGGAGGACGTCCTCGCCTACGCCGAGACACCGACTGCCGACACGCCGACCAATTCGTTCACGAGCGATGGCGCTGGGCTCGGGCCACGCGAGTTTCGCGATGGGCTCTGTTGGGGCGCGACGCTCGCGCCTCGCACGCGCCCCGTGGCGCCGGGGGGCAAGGCCGTCTTGTCGCTCGTCGTCTTCAAGCGGTCGGACAAGAGCGTCAGTGGTGCGGCGTATGAGCCGCTGCCGGTCGTGTTGACGCGCGTCGGCAGCGTCTACGAGGCCGATGTGTTCACCGACGATAACGACGCTCTCTTGCGCGGATGCACCTGGGTGCTGGCGCTGCCTGCCGGTGCCACCGACTCGGCACGCTGGTTTCGCGTGATGTCGTCTTGGAATTGGCAAACGCCCACGGGGCAAAGGAAGCGGATTGTCCTGAACGATCAAGCCGAGTTCGAGCAGCTCACCAACTCGGCAGCCCCCGGAGCAGCGGCCACCGTGTTCGCGTTCGAGGGAATCGTGCGGGTCGACGAGAAGTCGTTGACGCTCGACTGAGACTTTCGGTACCTCCTTAGAGATTTCGCTGCTATGCATGCCACACTCGGTGGAAACCGGCGCCGCGGTGTTCTGTTGCTGGTCGTGCTCTGCGTGCTCACGTTGTTCCTGCTCTTGGGAACGGTGATGCTCACGCTGGCCACCCGCACGCGAAAGACCGCCCGGGCCTTCGCCGCCGCGACGGTCGGCCAGTCGGCCGGTCCCCTGCTCGCCCGTCGGCAACTGGAGCGCGCCGTGCTGACGCTGCTGCGGGGCAGTCCCGACGCGACGGCGGCCGGCCTCAGCGAGAGCCTGCTGGCCGACATGTATGGCGAGACGCCGCCGCTCGAGGGCCGGGTGACAGCGCTCACGGCCAGGGGGCCACTCATTGAGGCCACGGTGGAACTGCCGGGCGCTCGTGCCGCCGATCTCTGCGGGCGTGTGATCACGTTCGATCCCGACCTCGACACGGGCTCGCCGGTCATGAGCCTGCGGATCCTGCGGGCCAGCGGCACGAGCCCGTTCACCTGCTGGATCGCCCGACTCCAGGGGGTGTCTGAATCGGTCCTGCCCAGCGTGCCGTGCGCCGTCCTCGTCAACCAGCCGGCCTTCCGGGACGAGGCCTACGATGCCTACGACGCCGCCAATGCCTGGCTCACGAAGGTCGCGCTCGAAAACGGAGACGTGACGACGGTTCCCCGCCCTGCTTTTGCAACCATGAATGCCGCCACGGTCGACAACGACAACGACGGCGTCAACGACGGCGTCTGGCTGCAAAACATCTTCGATAGTCAACCGGCTCCGGGCGGCGGGCGGCTCGAGTTCGACGCCTCCTATCTCGTCCTCGACCTCGATGGTCGCGTCAACGTCAACGCCCATGGCAGCCGGACATCGATCGATTTGCCGGCGGACGAAAGGGATGGCACATGGCGGAGCGCTCCCGCCGTTCCCACCGGAAGCGGCTACGGCCCCGCCGACGTCGATAGCTCGCTGTTGTTCGTCGATCCGCTCGCGTCGAACAAGACGCAGACGGACCCTCCCGCGGCCTCCGACCGCTGGAGGCGGATCATCGGTGCGACCGCCGTGAATACCCTGACGGCCACGACGTCTTCGCTCGACCAGCGTCGCCCGGTGCCCCTCGTGGGGCCGGTCGACGGGCGGTATGGCGTCGCCGCGGTCCCCGGTGTCTCCAACACGAACGACCGCCTCAGCGAGCGCAACGACCGGCTTTTCAGTACGGGGAGCAATGCCCCGCTCCCCGCCTCGAATTCGCTGATCGATCTCAAGAGCATGATCAAGGTCAATCTGGCCACGACCGCGAGCGGAAGAGCGTCCGAACTCACGGTTCCCGAAATGACCTACTACTGCCCCGACTGGACCAAGGCCAACTTCGTCGACGACCCCTACGAGATGCGGCTCGACAGCGACGCTCCCAAGCCGGGCGAGCTCCGTACGTCCGCCTACGCCGACAATCCCTTCACCCCCGCAGACCTGGAGGCCGTGCTCCGCCAGTTCGACGCCGATGCTGCCACGCTGTCGCCACGGCTGGCGGTGGCGCTCGACGACGCGAGCCAGCGGTCGCGCATGCTCATCACGACCGACAGCTGGGACACCCCCGGGCTCACGGGGGCCGTCGCTACCCGGATCGCCGACTACATCGCCGCCCTGCGGTGTGACCCGATTGACGTGATCTCGCCCGACGTGCTCGCCGGCCTGCGGTTCGACATCAACCGGCCGTTTCCCGATGGCACGGCCGAAATCGAAGCGAAGCAACTGTTCTGCCGGCACCTCTACGTGCTGTGCGTGGCGCTCGGTCGGCCCGCCGACGCCGCCACGGCCCAATGGGCAGCCAACGTGGTCGACTACCGCGACCCCGACTCGAAGTTTACCCGCTTCCAGTTCGACACCGACCCGGCCGACGGCTGGGGCGCAGGAACGAACGGCTGGGGCAGCCAAAATGTGGTCTGGGGCCTGGAGCGGCCCGAACTCCTGATCGCCCAGACGATCGCCTACTACGCCGTCGACAACACCGGCACGATCACGTCTGACGACGGCCTGTATGTGTCGCTCTACCGCCCATCGTGGACGGAGCGTCTGACGACGGGCAGCAATGGGCAGAATCCTACGGTCGTCACCTCGAACACGGCCCCGGTGCTCGATCTGGCCGAAAAGTCGTCGCAGAGCAGCCAGCCCGTGTGGCGACTGCGGATCGAGCCCGGCACGAGCGTCCGGTTCGACAAGCCGGGCAGCGGCGAGAAGGCGGTTCCAGGGATCTTTCGAAAGACGGGCGGAGGCCCGACCGATGCCCAGGTCGGACCTGATTCCTACCTCGTGGTGATGCCCGCGCCGCCGAAGACGACCGGCAATCAGACTTCCGGCACGTCGACCGTTGCCGTCCCGGTCGACAACGCGTTTCGGAAGTTTGAGATCAACTCAGGGGGGCAATTCAAGGCCACATCGTGGCCCGGGGCGGCCTCGTACCAATCTGGAGCCGATACGATCGTGTTCCTCGAGCGTCTCGAGGATCCGGCGAAGCCCTGGAACGACACCCCGACCAACTCGGGCTACAACCCGTACGTCGTCCTCGACCGGCTCGGCGTCAAGCGTGTCAACCGGACGGGCGAAGGCAACAACTGGAAGACCTACATCCGCGAGAGTTCGGTCTGGAACAACGGGCCATTCGAAACGACGGGCGATTCGGCGGGCATCGTGCCTCTGAATCCAGCCGTGAAGTCGTGGCTGCCGTGGGCAAATCGGCCTCTTGTCAGCCACGCGGAACTGGTGCTCGTGTCGCAGGCCAACGGAGCGGGCCGGTTTTGGGACTACAAGATTCCAAAGAACAAGAGAGCGTCAAATCCCTTCTATGAGCTGCCGACGCCCCTCCTCCTCGATGCCACGATCGTGCCCTCGCGGTTTGCGGGCTCCCAGGTGAGCGTCGATCCCGCCACCCTGACCGCGGTCAGGATGGACAAAATCCCCTTCAACCAGCTCTCGCGCTGGCGGGAGCCGGGACGGGTGAATCTCAACACCATCGTCTCCAATGCGAACTGCACCGATCCGCAGCTCAACGACGCCGTGTGGTGGGCCACGATGGGGCCCGACGCCGCCGTGTCGCTCGACGACTTCGCCACCAATCAAAACGGCAACATGCAGCCCGCGAAGACGATCCAAGAACTGCTCACCCTGATGCAGGATCAGGGGATCTACATCGACTCGGCCGCCGCGGCTGGCGTGAAGGGCAACTCGTGGAAGAAGAATCGGCCCTACGATCTCAATCCCATGGCGGCTTACGCCACGGCGATCCGCCTGGCCAACGTGGCGACGATCCGCTCGCACATGTTCGGCGTGTGGGTGACGCTGCGGGTCCGCGACACGTCACCTGGAGGCATCGATTCCTACCACCGTGTGTTCGCGATCATCGATCGGTCTCGGCCCGTCGGCTTCGCCGCTGGCCGGGATCTCAATGTCCGCGACACGATCCGCGTGCTGCGATACCTGGATTGAGCGCATGGCAACTGCGACGCGACAGACGATGATGTCCGCCGGCTCGCAGCGCGGGCCCCGGGGATTCACGCTCACCGAGCTGCTGGTGGCTGCGGCGCTTTCGCTGGTGGTGATGGCGGCCTTGGCCGGGCTGTTCGGTCTCTTTGGCCGAGCCATCAAGCAGAGCGACGCGACGATGAACCTCGGCGGGTTGATGCGGAGCGCCGCCTGGCAACTGCGGCAGGATCTGGCCAGCGCGACGTGCCAGCCCATCCCGTGGCTCGCGCCGGATACCAGCGCTGGCTACTTCGAGCTGATCGAAGGCCCGGCCCGCGACTCGACGTACGCGGTCAACGCCCAAAACCAGCCCACCGACAACCTGACCGCCGACACCGACGACCTCCTCCTGTTCACGACGCAATCGCTCACGGGGGCCTTCGTGGGCCGGTTCGACGGTCAGACGATCGAGTCACCGTATGCGGAGATCGCCTGGTTCTGCCGTCCCGCCGCCATCCAGCCGATCGCAGGATCAACGCTCTACGACCTGCACCGTCGGCAACTGCTGATCATCAGCTACCTCGGCCGCTCCAGCCTCGTCAACAACGCGCTGCCGCTCTCCACGGATCGCGCCGCATGCGACCTCTCGCTGCGCTCGGGCACGATCGCGGGTCAGGGGCAGGTACTCCTGCCGAATTCACTCGGCGATCTCACGAAGCGGGAGTATCGCTTCATGCGCGGCGGCTACGCGTTCTTGATGGAGTCGGGTCTGTTTCGAAGCGTAGCGGCGCAGACGTTTCCTTACGCCTTTCCCGTCGACACCACGCAGCACGCCGTCGCCGAGGCCGTCCTCACCGGCACGAAGCGGGCGTCGGAGGACGTGATTCTCACCAACGTGATCGGCTTCGACGTGCGGGTGTTCGACCCCCAGGCCGCCCTTTCCGCGGATGGACGAGTTCCCGGGGATCCAGGCTATGCGGTCCCGCAGGCTGGCAGTGCGGTGGGGGCGTATGTCGACCTCGGGTGGGGCGGCGGGGTTCCCGGCGCCCGCACCGACCCGTTTCCACCGGCCGGCAAGACGGCATTCCAATCCGCGGGCGTGATGGTCTCGGGTACCAACCGTCTGCCCACGACCTACGACACCTGGAGCCGGCACTACGAATTCAACGAAGTCGACGAGGATGGCGACGGCAAAGCCGACGAGGGTCTCGACGATGCCATCGACACCGAAACATCGCCCCCATACCCCGTGCCGCTCCGCGGCGTGGAAGTGCGCATTCGCTGTTATGAGCCGTCGAGCCGCCAGGTTCGCCAGGTGACGATCCGGCATTCCTTCGTGAAATGACGTATGCTTTCATACGTTGACCAACGCCAACGATATGACGAGGACCATTCGATGTCTCCGCCACCCGCTGCCGGCCGCCATCGGGCTGGCATGACCCTCGTGGAAGTGCTCGCCGTCTGCGTGATCATCGGGATTCTTGCGTCGCTGGCGCTTCCCGCACTTGCCCGCGCCATCGCCCGCAGCCGCGTCACGCAGTGCACCAATAATCAATATCAGGTAGCGTTCGCTCTGCTCCGCTACGACGAGCAATTTGGGAGCATTCCCGGCTGGCTCAACCAGAGCCCGAACGGAGCGACCGTCGCTTGCTCGTGGGCGGTTCCGCTGCTGCCCTTTCTCGGACGCAGCGACATCTACGATATGTGGCCCGGTCTGCCCAACAATCCGACGATCGATTCGTTCATCTGTCCGGCGAATCGCCCCGCCACGGCCATCGCCTATCCGGTCCTGCACTACGCTGCGAACGTCGGGGGCAGCGGCACCAACGCGAATGATGGGGTGTTCCTCAATCTCTTCACGGGAGCGACTTCGACGCTGTCGCTCGACGGCATCGCAGAGGCCGATGGCACGTCGACCACGCTGGCATTCGCTGAGAAGTCAGCCTCGGACTTCCAGCCACACACATGGACCTTCGGCTATGAACCTGCGAGCGTTCCTGCCGTCGCCCCTTTCGGCTCCGGCACCACTGTGCCGCCCGTCTTCGGTGTCTCCGGGGGTCCGCTTTCGCCCGTGATCAACAACGCTGCTGTCCGGGCTTACGCACCGTCGAGCGTGCACGGAGGAGGCGTGGTCGTCGCCTTCTGCGATGGCCACACCGCGTTTCTGAGCGACAAGCTGCAGTCCTACGAATATGGCCAATTGCTCACGCGGAAGAGCCGCTGGCAGGGAACGACCAACAAGACCAACTCGCCGGCCATGCAGCCGTGGCTGCTGAAGAACGGCGTGCCCTACCTGCTCGACGAGAAAGTGCTCAGGCCGTGATCGGCTCCGTCTGATCGACGGAGGACGGGGGCGCCTGTGGCTCGCGATCCTGCGGTCGTTTCAGGGCTGTGGGTCGCCCGACGGAGGCGGGGCTAGCTCAGAGACGTCGGTGGGTTTCGGCGGCGGGAAGGCGCGGGCGGGATCGAGCCCTGCCGCCTCCGCCTGGGCGACGAGCGTTTCCTTCAGCCGCGGCCAGGATCGCGCCCGGAGCTTCTCGGGAGCCCGGGACCAGATGCGGGCGCGCACGAGGATCGGCAGGGCATCTTTCCGCACCAGATTCTCAAACGAGCCGTCGACCAATTCCGGGAAGGGGGGCAGGCGGGCCTCGGGGTTGACGTGCTCGCCGTCGCCGTAGCGGCGGTCGTAGGTGGCCCGGGCCACCTGCAGGAACCGGGTGAACGTGTCGAGCCGCCCCTTGGCCAGTCCGTCGAGCAGGCCCCGCTGGATCATCGCGTCAAAAAACTGCCGGAGGTTCGAGATGTCGATCTCCATGACGTCGGCGAGCTTGAGCGAGAGAAACTGCTCGAGTCCGCCGGCCATGACCGGATCGTCGCCGCGGCCGGTGTCGCGGGCGATCTGTCTGAGCCGGGCGAAGCAGTTGGCTGCCTGGCCCTCGTCACCGTAGAGGTAGGCGAATACGGTGGCCTGCTGGAGAAACGATTCGTAGCCACCGAGCAGGTCGGCCTCCGTGGCCCGGCCGAAATCAGCCGCTGAGAGCCCGGCTTCCGACTCGATCATCGTGATCGCATTCCGCATTCCCTCCTCGTAGCCGGCGATGAATCGAGGGTCGGGCAGGATGTCGATGCGGTTGGAGAGGGGATCGAACTCGATCCGGCCGCTGCGCATCAGATGCTGCAGATTGCCGAGCCTCGTGCGCACGAGCGTGAGCTCGTTGATCCGCTCCCGGCGGCGGCTGTCTCGGGCGAGCGCGATCCCCCGCTCCGACCAGTAGATGCCATGGGCGTGCGGATGGGCCCAGTCGAGCGGCCCGTAGCTCTTCATCTGCTCGAG
>CAJAYZ010000209.1 GCA_903949225.1 uncultured Planctomycetaceae bacterium | reverse complement strand
TGGCGAATCTGCTCGATGGCGAAGTGGCTCGCCCAGCGGCGGAGGTCGTAGCGGTGGAGAAAATAAAAACCGGTCTCGCCGGCGAGGTGCGAGAGGGCCCGCGAGCAGGCGAGATCGACAAGCTCCCGGCGCACATAGATCAGCCGGGTCTCTCCGCCGGTCTGTTGCCGCCAGTCGGCCATGATCCGCTTCAGCGCCGGCCTGGTTCGCGGCACCTGGAAGTTTTCACTCGAAAGGAGGAGCGTGTCGCAGCCGCGCTTCGCCGCCTCGTCGCGGCAGGAGGCGAGATAGGCGTCGAACTCAGCCAGACGCTTGTCGCGGAGGAGCAGCCAAGCATCGGCATGCTGCTCGGGCCAGGCCGCGCCCGGCAGGCTCGGCGGATACCACACGCCCAGCCCGGCGAGCGCTTCGCGCTCCTTGGCCAGCGCCCGCTGCACGCTCGTGCTTCCGGTCTTGTGCGGGCCGACATGGATGGCGAGGCGGATCGGCATCGGGGAAACGTCGCTCACAGGGGCGCCGCAGAGACGGCGGAGATGGCTTCTCCGCTCGGCCCGAGATGCCGTTCAGCGGGAGGCTCCTGTCGGCCATCGCCGTCGGTGGCGGGCAGGGGGAGCCGGGCGGTGACGATCGTGCCGTGCCCGGGGCGAAACTCAACCCGGCATTCTCCCCCCACGAGCCGGGCCCGTTCCTGCATGCCGGTGATCCCGAAGCCTTGGTGGTCTTGGCTTTCGGAGGAGCCGCCGTTGCCGAAGTCTTCGAGGCGGAGCACGAGGGCCGTTCCCTCCTGTCGCAAGTCAAACCGGGCACGCTGGCTGCCGCTGTGGCGGCGGACGTTTGAAAACGCCTCCTGGATGATCCGGTAGACGGTCACCTGAAACGCGGGCGGGGTGTCGGTCGGCATCGGCTCGAGCTTTGCCTCGACCTCGACGCCCGCTCCTTCGAGGTCGCCGATGAGGGTGTGGATGGCGGCATCGAGGCCGAGGTCGTCGAGCTCGGCGGGGCGGATGCCGTGGATGACGCGGCGGCCGTCTTCGATGCCGCGGGCGAGGCAGCTGATCGCCGCATCGACGGCTTCGCCGCAGCGTTCGAGGAGGATCTCGCGGGGGAGGCTTTCGAGCATCATCTTCGCCCCGACGGCGTATTGGATGAGGCCATCGTGAAACTCCCCACAGAGGAGCTGCTTCTCCTGCTCCTGGATCTCGATGAGATTGCGGAGCACCCGTTCCTTCCGTTCGAGGTCGGCGCGGGCGGCGTGGAGCTCGGTGACGTCGGTGGAGACGCCGCCGACGGCGAAGATCCGCCCGGCGTCATCGAGGATTGGAAACTTCACCGTCACAAACTCATGCTCGCCATCGTCGAGGTCGATCGACTGCTCGAAGGTCTGCGAATGGCCGGTGTCGATCACGCGCGCATCGGTCGCGGCAAACTCCGCAGACATTTCCGGGGTGAACCAAGCGGCGGTGGTGGTGCCGAGGCAGTCGTCCTTCATGTCGGGGAAGAGTCTGCCGTATTGGTTGTTGACGAGGAGAAACCGGCCGTCGAGATCCTTGACGTAGACGACGGCCGCCGTGTGGTCGAGGAACTCGCGCAGGTAGGTGTCGCGTTCGCGGAGCCGGGCTTCGGCGTTGCTTGCCGACTCGGCCTTTGATTGCGCCTCGCGGCGCGAGCGGTCGAGCTCGCTGATCAGCCAGATGAGGATCCCGGCGGTGGCCAGCGAGAATGCGACGACGAACAGCGGGCCGGCGGGGGCGGCGCGGAAATCGGCCGTGGGAACGATGAACAGCCCGAAGAACGCCACGCCGATGGCGACCAGGGCAGCCACCGCCGGGCCGGTGCCGTAGCGGTAGGCGACCAGGGCAACGGCGAGGTTGCCGCCGAGAAAGGCGTGCCGGGATCCGACGAGTGGCTCGAGCCACCAGCGGATGGCGACGGTGAGCCCGGCGATGAGGAGCGCCAGGCCGTACCGCACCAATGGCGAGCTCGGGCGCAGGGGCTGGCGCGGATTCGGGGTGGGGGGCATGGCCATCGGCGGCCTCACGGAATCGAGCCGCAGGCGGCCTGGAAAGTCGGACTCCGCCAAGTGGGGCTGCTGGGGTTCGAACCCAGGACCTACGGATTAAAAGTCCGCTGCTCTAACCAGCTGAGCTACAGCCCCACGACCATCCTACAAGGGCCGGCGGGGCAGGCAACGGGGCCGCAAAACGGCCGAAAACCGGGAAATAAAGCGAGTTCCGGGGGCGATCGTTGGGCAGTGCCGACCTGCCGCCGAACGACCGAACCGAGATCCAATACAGGGCCACTTGTCAGGTGGCACGGCGGATGTGCGACCGCACCCATTCGGTGAAGGCGGCGCGTTTCACGCTTCCCGCCGCTAAGCCGAGTACGATCGTCTCCTGCTCGTCGACGGTCGCGAGAAGTTCTAGGCCGTTGAGAAGGAGAAACGTCTCCATCGCGGCATGGCCAACCCGCTTGTTGCCGTCGACGAAGGGATGGTTGCTGACCAGGGAGAACCCAATGGCCGCAGCCTGCTCGACCAGCGTCGGATAGAGATCCCGGCCGGCAAACGTCATCCGAGGCTGAGCCACGGACGACGCGAGGCCCGCGGGGTCACGAATCCCTCGGGCACCGCCCGACTGGTCGACCACCAGCCGGTGAAGCGCGACCACCTCGTCCACAGTGAGGAAGCGGGTCACGCCAGCCGCCGATAAAGTTCGGCGTTCTTCTCGAGCACACGGCCCGCGGCCTGACGAAACTCGTCCGCCGACCGGTCGAGAAGTTCCCCGACACACCGGGCCAGATACTCTTCCAACGGGATCCCTGCCTGGTCGGCACGGAGACGAAGCTCGCTGACTTGGTCGTCCGGAAGGGGAATCGAAACGGTTGTCATCGGAGGAATCTCCTCGGCCCGCGTGCCCACGAGCACGCCCGCTCCCACGTGGCACTTTGATCATCCTACCGCAAGAAATCGGCGGCTCGAATTGGTTCCGAAACGCGAGGACACGAACGGCGGCCACGCAAAGCAGGCAACACGCGTTTCACCGATTCAACGCGGAGGAAACCCACCAACCAGAACGGCCGGCGAGGGAATCGATCCGGGGGTTAGAAAAACCCCGGAAATGCCCGAGAGAGGACTTGAACCTCCACCCAGTTACCTGGACAAGAACCTGAATCTTGCGCGTCTGCCAATTCCGCCACTCGGGCAAGTGGCCGCTTT
>CAJAYZ010000208.1 GCA_903949225.1 uncultured Planctomycetaceae bacterium | reverse complement strand
TGCTGATCCCTGCGGAAAAAGTGGCGACGGAAAGGAGCATCGAGCCAGCGCGGCCGAATCCCCCCGGCCGCGGTGGGAAATTGTAGCCGGGCCCAACGAGTGCGTGACACCCGTTCTGCGGGGGGCACCTCGGTGAGCGTCAAGCGATCCCGAGGACGTCGCGCATCGAATAGAGCCCCGCCGGCTTCCCGGCGAGGAACGCCGCGGCGGCCAGCGCCCCACGGGCGTAGCAGTCGCGATTCGTGGCCCGGACGTTGACCGAGAGCGATTCCCCCTCGAGGCCGAAGAGGATCGTGTGCTCGCCAGGATTATCGCCGGCGCGGACGGCGTGGTAGCCGATCTCGTCAGCCGGCCGAGCGCCGGGGCGCCCCTCGCGGCCGTGGGCGGCCTTCGTCTGCCCCATCGAGTCCTGCACGAGGCTGCCGAACTTGAGCGCCGTGCCGCTCGGCGAATCCTCCTTGTGGCGATGGTGGCATTCGACGATCTCGACGTCGGCCCGCACGCCGGTGCGGTGGAGGAGCGCCGCGGCCCGCGACACGAGGTCCATCGCCACATTCACCGCCAGACTCATCGACGGCGATTGGAGAATCGCGATCTGCTTGGCGGCTTCGTGGATCGCCGCTTGATCGGAGGCTTCGAGCCCGGTGGTCGCCACGACCAGCGGCACCTTCCGGGCAACACAGGCCGCGGCGATCGCCGCCACCGCCCCGGGGAGGGAGAAATCGATGACGACATCGGCCGGGCAGGTCCAGCTGTCGCTGATCGCGACTCCAGCGGCCGTCACCCCGGCAAGCGTCCCGGCGTCGCTGCCGGCCAGCGGATGACCGGCCCGGTCGATTGCCGCAACGAGCTTCCACGACTCTAACTCCGCCGCCGCACAGGCGATGATCCGCTGCCCCATCCGTCCCGCGGCGCCATGCATCACCAGCCGGAGCGGCTGCCGCGAGGTCGGGGCAGGGGAGGGGATCGCGGTGGCAAGCGGGCTCATCGGGCATTCCTCTTTGGAGTCTTGGTGGTGCGGGGCCTGGGCCCCGATCGCCCCCCATCATAGAAAGCGCCTTCCGCGACACCACAGGCTGCCCACGCCCTGCCGGCAGGGTTTGCCTTTCCTGCCCTCTTTTCCGTGAGGTGGGTCGGCTGGAGAAGCTGACTCACCCCCGCGCCTGGTCCCTGAAGCAGGCTTCCGTTTCGCGTCGATGGCTCCCCTGTCGGCAGGACGATCCCAGGGAGGGGGCGCCCGCGCGGCAGGGGAGGGAGAGCGATGCTCTACAGCCGCCAGCATTCAATCGCGTTTGCCCATTACCCCAAGACAGCCGGGCATTCGATGGTGAAGTGGTTTCGGGCGACCTTCCCCGACGCCGCCTTCGTCAAACCCGACCCGATCCACCCCGTCAGCCATCTTTCCGTCCGCGAGTCGCTCGACAAGCTCGGCATCGCCCCGCAATCGCTCCGGTTCCTCGGGCGAGCGGGGCGCAACGCCGTCGGCAACCTCGCCCGCCACATCCTCCCCTTCCCGCAGCCGCAGCTACGGATCATCGGCGTCGTCCGCGAGCCGATGGCGATGCTCGTGTCGCTGTTTGAATACTGGAAGAGCTACGACTTCGGCACCGAGCCGATCACGCCGCTGATCGCCGCCGCCCAGACCGGCTCGTTCCCCACCTTTCTCCACCGAGCCATCGTCCGTCGCGAGCTTCCCAAGTACGACAACTTCTTCGATGTCGGCGGGGAGCTATGGGCCAACACCCGACTCCTCGATCTGGAGTCCCTCGACGACGACCTCGAGGCCTTGACCGACGAGTGGGGGATCGAAACCCCGGTGCCCCGGCTCGATCGCTGCAACGTCGGCCCGCGGCCGGTCCGCGATCTCTCGCCGTACCTCGAAGAAGCCGGCGCTCTGGCGACGGCCGCCCGCAGCTACTTCGGCTGGTACTACCGCCGCCAAGCGGCCACGGCTGCGACCGTCCGCCGCGCGGCCTGATCTCGACGACCGCCGTCCCCGCCAGCGCGCAAGCCCGGTCGGGGTGCCCCGAATGACGGCTGCTGCCATCTATGGACAACTTGAGGTGGCACCCGCCACCACATTGTCTCTCACACTTGCGCGGGATTTTCGACATTGGTAGACTAAGTCCAAGCGTTGGATCGGATCCTTTCGACCGGGGCGTGGACATGCGCAGACCACTCGACTTCAGGAGGACCGCAGCGGCCGGCGGGGCGAGGCGCTTCGCCGCGATTCTTCTCCTGGCGGTTCCGGCGGTGCTCGGCTTCGGCGCGACCGCCACGGCGGCGTCGCTCAAGTTCTCCTTCGTCGCCAAGGGAACGCTCGCCACCCTGCCGGCGACCAATCCCACCCTCTACGCCAACGTGACCGGTGGCTTCGCCGCTGCGGGCGCGTACTGGTCGAGCCAGTTCCAAGACGACATCACGATCAACATCGAGATCGACTACCCGGCCCTCGCGCCGGGAACGCTCGGAAACGCTGATTTCCAGAGCGTGGGCATCGGCTACGCCGACGTGCGGTCGGCCCTCACCTTCGACCGGAGGAGCGCCGACGATTTCACAGCCGCATCGAGCCTCCCCGCCGGCACAGCGCTCTCCTTCCTCACCAACAACGAGCAGACGGGCGCCTTGCAGGTCGACGCGAACGGCTCGATCAACAACACGGTGCTCGACATTCCCCGTGCCAACGCCAAGGCGCTCGGATTTTACGGCACTGGCTTCGACCCAAACGACGCCGTCATCGACGCCGCGATCAACTTCTCGAGCAACTACTCCTGGGACTTCGACCGCTCCAACGGCATCAGCCCCGGGGCGATCGACTTCGTGGGCGTGGCGATCCACGAGATCGGCCACGCGATGGGCTTCGTGAGCGGCGTCGACGTCGTCGATTTCGTGTCATTTCCCAACGGCGACGCCGCCTATCGTGGCACCGAACTCGACCCCTACCGCGTGTTCAGCGTCCTCGATCTCTACCGACACGGGGCCCGCAACGGCGGCGGACTCGATTACGCCACCGGTGGCACCGGCACGAACACACCCTACTTCTCCCTGGACGGAGGATTGACGTCGCTGGGCAGTTTCGCCACCGGTCAATTCAACGGCGACGGACGCCAAGCCAGCCACTGGAAGGACAATCTCGGCTTGGGGATCATGGATCCGACGTTTGCGTACGGGGAGTTGGGGGTCGTGAAGCCGCTCGACATCCGCGCTTTCGACGTCATCGGTTACGACTTGGTCGTCGTTCCGGAGCCGGCCAGCCTCGCGCTTCTCGCCCCGGCGGTGGTGATCGCCCTCTGCCGCTCCCGCCGCCGTCGCGGCTGACAGAACGCGGGCACTTCGTTTGAGGGGTTTGCCAGGTCGTGCTGTCGATCGAGCCTGCCACGGCTGGATCGCTGCGCCCCGCGAAGAGCTACGGCGGACTGCGCCGCCGGGACGGCGGCACTAGCCGGCATCAGCCCCCAGCCGCCGCTGGGACGGCGGCCTAACCCCCAGCCGCCGCTGGGGCGGCGGCCTTCGCCATCAGCCGTAAAGATCGATTGCCTGGACGATCTCGTCGAGCCGGTTGCCGACGGTCACCGCCCGGTTGGCGAAGCTCGCCCGGCTGACGCCGCGGCTGCCGAGGACCTCGTTGAAGAGCTTCTGGTCGGTGGTGTGGTAGGCCACCGTCGCCGTCGGATCCTTGAGCTGGTGGCCGGTGAGGATGCAGACGACGCGTTCGTCCTTTCCAATCACCCCTTCGGCGACGAGCTGCTTGGCGCCGGCAACGCTGGCGGCACTGGCCGGCTCGCAGCCCAAGCCACCGGCCCCGACTTGGGCCTTGGCGTCGAGGATCTCCTGCTCGCTGACCTCGCGGACCACCCCGTCACAGACCTCGAGTGCCCGAAGGCACTTGTTGAGGTTCACGGGACGGTTGATCTCGATGGCGCTGGCGATCGTGTCGGCGCGGCGCTTGTCGCGGTCGAGCTCGTCGTAGTAGTGGCAGGCGGGGGAGAGGTCGGCCCGGCCGCCGTTCCAACGGAGGCCGCGGCGGTGGTAGAGCTCGTAGAGGGTGTTGGCCCCGGCGGCGTTGATGACGGCGAGGCGCGGCACGCGGTCGATGAGCCCGAGGGCCCGCAGTTCGGCAAAGGCCTTGCCGAAGGCGCTCGAGTTGCCGAGGTTGCCGCCGGGGACGACGATCCAGTCGGGCACCTCCCAGCCGAGCGATTCGAGCACCCGGTACATGACCGTCTTCTGCCCCTCGAGGCGGAACGGATTGACGCTGTTGACGAGGTAGATGCCGAGCTTCCCCGACACTTCCTTGACCCGTGCCATCGCATCGTCGAAGTCGCCGGCGATCTGGATCGTGAGGGCCCCGTAGTCGAGAGCCTGCGAGAGCTTGCCGTAGGAGATCTTCCCGGAGCCGATGAAGATGATCCCGCGCATCAGGCGCGTGACGGCGCAGTAGACGGCCAGCGACGCCGAGGTGTTGCCGGTGGAGGCGCAGGCGGCGCGGCGGGCGCCGATCATCCGGGCGTGCGTGAACGCCGCGCACATCCCGTTGTCTTTGAACGAACCCGACGGATTGAGCCCCTCGTATTGGAGGTGGAGCCGACCGGGATTGACCCCGACAAAGGCCCCGACGCCGTCGGAGACCGGGCACATCGTTTGCCCCTCACCGATCGTGACGACCGACTCCCGCGGGGCGTAGGGGAGGAGTTCGTGGAATCGCCACACGCCGGAAAAGGCGAGCGGGTCGCTGCGCCGCATCCACTTCCGCTCGAAGACCTCAAACGACGTGGGGGGCCGGAGCCGATTCCAGTCGTAGACGACGTCGAGGAGGTTGCCGCAGGTCGGGCAGGCAGTGTGGACCTCGTCGACGGAGAACGTCGCCCCGCAGGCGGGGTCGATGCACTGCTGATACGCGAGATCGGTGCGGGCGGCGATGGCCAAGGGACTCTCCTCCGGGTTCTCTCCAGTTTCGGCAGCGGATCGGCCGCCGCTGTGGGAAGATTTTCCGGTTCTCCGTCAGAGTAGGTCGGCATTTCCGTGCCGGCAAGGAAACCCCGGGGATTTTACCTGCCAGTTTGACAGCCGATTCCCGCGAGCCTAGGATTTTCCCCGCCGTGGATCGCCCCCTTGGGGGGCTCTGCCGGTGGGGCTCTCCTGGGTCGGAGCGCCCCGGTTCGATTCGTCGGTCGGGGGTGCGCACGCCCCGGGGAGACTCACGGCATGAAAGCAACCATGAAAGTCGCCGAGATGAAGCCCTTCAAGGTCGCTCTCGAAGCGATGCGGGCCCGGTTGCGTGGCGACGTGACCACGATGGCCGATGCCGCCCTGCGGCAGACCCGCTCCGAGGCCAACGGCGATCTTTCCAGCATGCCGATTCACATGGCCGACATCGGCACCGATGCCTACGAGCAGGAGTTCACCCTCTCGCTGATGGCGAGCGAAGAGGGGACTCTCGAGCAGGTCGAAGAGGCCCTGGGGCGGATTCGCTCCAAGACCTACGGCATCTGCGAGGAATGCGAAGGGGTGATCGCAAAGAAGCGGCTCGAAGCGATTCCGTTCGCGTCGATGTGCATCCGCTGCGCCGAGAAGATGGAGGATGGCAACGGCGGCCGCCCGCGGTATCCTCGCTGACGCGAAGGCCCGCGGTCGCTCCCACTCCGTCCCTCCGCCACCGGATGCCCCACCATCCGGTGCCCGACCCCTTTCAGCCACCGGAACGGATTCCCGATGGAAATCTCTCCCCCTGCCCCCGCCCCCTCCGCTCGGGGTGGTGCCGCCGGGGGAACCAGCGGATGGGGATGGTATCTGGGGCTCGCCCTCGTGGCGGCGGTGATCGATCTGGTCTCCAAGGCCGTCCTCTTTGCCCGCCTCGGCATGCCGGGGGAGCAGGCCCCGATCGTTCTC
>CAJAYZ010000207.1 GCA_903949225.1 uncultured Planctomycetaceae bacterium | reverse complement strand
GCGGAGGATCTGTGGGTCCTCGGCTGCCATGTCCTCGACATGATGGCCGACCTCGGCGGGGCTCCCCGCTGGTGCCAGGCCACGATCACGCGGGACGGCCGGCCGATCACGAAGGCGGACGCCAAGGAAGCCCCGGAGGGCATCGGGCTGATCGCCGGCGATGCGGTGGAGGCGATGTACGGATTGGCTGACGGGCCGGTCGGTTTCTTTGCGAGTGTCCGCGAGGCCGGGCTGAAGCAGCCCAATTTTTCCCTCACCCTCGTCGGCACGAAGGGCGCGATCCACATCCGCCCCGACAACCTGCCCCACGCCTATCTCCGCGAGGCGCCGCTGTGGCGCGTCGACAAGGATGTTCCGTGGCAGCCGATCGGACCGGAGGGAATCGGCGCCGGGCTTCCTGCCGAAGAGGCTGACCGGGTCGCCGAACGGGCTTCCTGGGCTCGTCGGGCCGCGGCCGATCTCGTCGCGGCGATCAAAGAGGATCGCGAGCCGGCTGCGGGGATGTTCGCCGGCCAGACGACGATCGAGATGACGGCGGCGGCGTTCGCATCGGCTCTCAGTGGCGAGCGTTGCGTCTGGCCCTTCGCACCGCGTGGCAATCCCTTCGCCTGATACGGTCGTCCCGAAACCCCTTCCTCATCCTCTCCTCAAGAGCGAGCCGTCCCATGAACAAGCGATTGTCTGCCGTGGTGATGTCGATCCTCGTAACCGCGATCGGCTGTGTCGGAGCCGAAGTCGTAAGCGCCAGCGAGCCGGTCGGTGAGATTCGCCTCTGGCCGGAGGGAGTGCCGGGGGATCGGGTGCCGAGCGATCCGGCCGAGAAGGTGGAAAAGGGGAAAGACGACATCCAGCGACGGTCCTTCGTCTCCGACCCGCGACTCATCGTTCATCCCCTTCCTCAGGGAGACGGCGGGCCGCGTCCGGCGGTGATCATCCTGCCCGGGGGTGGGTACAACATTCTCGCCGACGATCATGAGGGGGGGGAAGTCGGTCGTTTTCTCAACGGGCACGGCATCGTCGCCCTCACACTCCTCTATCGCGTTCCCACCGGTGCCTTCGCGGAGCCGGACGCTGGCCCTGTGATGGATGCCCAGAAGGCCGTTTCGATCGTCCGCGAGCGCGCCGGCGAGTTGGGCATCGATCCATCCCGGATCGGTCTGATGGGCTTTTCGGCGGGGGGCCACACGGCGCTCGTGGCCGCCACCACGAAGGCCTCCTTCCCCGGGGCCGATGCTTCCCCGTCGGCCCGGCCAGACTGCACGATCCTCATCTACCCCTGGCGCGTGCTCGCCGCCGAGGGGAAGCAGCTGTGGCCGGGGGTGATGATCGATGCCGCCACCACCCCGATGTTCATCGCCCAGACGGCGGACGACACCGCCTCGCCAGCCAAGGGGGCTGTAGCGCTCTTCAGTGCGCTGCTCGATGCGAAGGTGCCGGCCGAGCTCCACGTCTACGAGCGTGGGGGGCATGGCTATGGTCTGCGGCGCCGTGAGCAGGCCCCGGGTACCGGCGACTGGCCGGCGCGCCTCGTCGACTGGCTCGGCGGCCGCGGCTTCACGCGCCCCTGACATCGCCGCGATGAAAGAAAAAACCCCGTCCGAGGAGGCGGGGTGTCGGAGCGAGAAGTTGCTCGAGACGGCCCCTTCCAACAGGCCGCCCTTCCTGCTGTCAGTTGCAGCAGTCGTCGGCGGGAACCGGCGTGGCGGCCTTGAGCGCGGCGGCCTCCTTGGAGAGCTTGAACTCCGGTCCGGCCGGGAAGTATTGGATGTCGTCCTGGAGGTAGTAGGCACTGGGGAGCGTTTGCCCACCGATGTCGACCTGACAGCCAGTCAAGCCGAGGCCCCCGAGGGCCAGACCCGCAAGCCAGCCAGCGCGGATGCCGGCCGTGGAGAGGGTCTGCTGGTCCGGAGTCGATGATCTCATGGTTCTCGCCCCTGCATCGGTGCCTGTTTTCCGGCTTCGCGGTACGCCGAGGGGCGAGGCCCACCCGGCACGATCCGCCGCCGACCGGAGTGGTATCGGCCGGTAGAACCGCCAAACTTTGACAAACCGTTGCGATCGGTCGATCCGGCTAGGATCGCCTCGCCCCGTCATCCGGCATTCCCCAGACTACCCGGGAGGTATGGGCCCGGGCCTTCCGACTTGGGCTGCCGGGAAGGGGAAATTGCGAGCTTGCCGCCCCGACTCGGGTCGGCGGTCCGGGAGGGGACGGTGTACAACTGGTCTCATGTGGTGTTCCACTCCCCGGAAGTCGTTGTTTGACCGGTCGGCCGCGATCCTCGCGGCGCTGGTCGTTTTCACGCCGTTCAACCTCTTCATTCCAGGGGAACTGTCGGCCCAGGTCGTGCCCCGCGGTGCCCAGACGGTGCCGACGATCGCCTACGATGCGGCGCTGGCGGCGCTTGCCAACGGCGACTTCGCGGTGGCGCTCGAAACGGCAGGTCGGGATTACGCTGGGGGCGTCCGCGCGGGCAATCAGCGCTGGATCGATTCCATCGCCTCCGCGACGGCGATCGGTGAGTCGCACTACGAGCTCGGCGCCCTCCGTGCCGCGGTCGCGGCCTACGACGAGGCCATCCTTCTTGGCGCTACAAACTCCGAGTGGTTGCTGGCGGTCCAGTTCCCGACCCAGGGCCCGCAGCCTTCGCCGCGGCCGAGGGTCGCCACGTGGGGGCGCAGTGCCCGCGGTACCAAGTCGACCACCTTCCCCGACACGATGACGATCCGGCAGACGGCAGCCGATCCGCAGAAGGTGCTCCAGCAGGGGGGCGTGCTCGCGGCCCCGATGAACGTCCCGATCCGTCCCCAGGAGATCATGCGGGCGTTGGTGATCGCCCTCTACCGACGGGGAGTGATCCTCGGCCCCCTCGCTGGCGAGGGGAACACGATCGAGGCGATCAACAACGCCCTCGCGAAGCGCCCGGCGCCGGCGAATCATTGGTCGCAGTCATGGATTGATGTGGCCCTCGGGACCGCGGCCTGGTCGCAGGGCCGGCTCGATCAGGCGGTGCCGCTGCTCGAACGCGGCGTGTCGCTCGGGGGCAAGCTCGATCATCCGTTGACGGCGTGGGGCTTACTCGTCCTCGGGCGAATTGCGCTCAACCGTGATGATGCGGTCGGCGCGGCGCGGTGGTTTGAGGAGGCGACCTACGCCGCGGCGGAGTTCGGTGATTTCCGGGCGCTCGAGGAGGCTTTCCGCATGGCGTTTGCCGCGCACCAGGCCGCCGGCACGCCGGGAGTTCCCGCGACCATCCAGGGGGGCTGCCAATGGTCTCGCGCCGGCCTGCCGGTGCTCCACGCGACGCTCCTTGCCCACGAGGCGGAGGCGCTGGCGGCCGCCGGCAATCTCCAGGGGGCTCGGGGCCGGCTCGGCGACATCGACGCCCGGTTCCTCCGTGGTGATGCCGGTCAGGGGACTCCGGGCGCCGTCGCCGCGCATGCTGCGGCCCTGGTGGCCTATGGTGCCGGGGATGCCACCGCCGGCGATGCCGACATGGAGCGGGCACTGGCCATCGCCCGCCCCCGGTCGCCGCGACTCTTCCAGACCGGGAAGCTCGTCGAGATGGTGATGGCCGGAGCGACGACGATCTCCGACCGTCAGGCCGACGTCCTCTTTGCGCGACTGCTCGGTGACCCGCCGGTGCGGGAGTTGGTCATCGACCCGCTGGCGACACTTGCGGCCATGACGACCCCGCGGCAGGAAGCCCATGAGGCGTGGATGCTGGTCGCCGCACGACGCGGCAGTGACGCGGCCCTGGCTGCCAGCGAAGCAGCCGTCCGTGCCCGTTGGCTCGATACGCAACCGGTGGGGGGGCGCCGACTCGGGATCGAACGGCTGCTCGGCCCCGACCCATCCGGATTGAACGCGGCCGCCGTCGCCGGCCGGACCGGGCTTCTCAAACGCCATCCGGAGCTCGCCCGGATTGTCGCCGAGGACGCCCGATTGCGCACCGGCCTCACCGCCGCGCTGCTCGCGGCAGCCGGACGGGGAGGCGACGTGGCCGAGGCTGGTCATCCCCATCGCGCCGGTCCGCCGGGAGAGCCCAAGGACTGGGAGTCGTTTGCCCAGGTGTCGGCCCGACGGGGGCTGTTGATCGATCTCCTGGGCGCCGGAAGGGAGCCGATCGGGATCGAGTTCCCGCCGCTCCTCCCGCCGGCGGAAGTGCGCGGCCGCCTGGCGCCCGGGGAGCTCGTCCTCTCGTTCCATTGGTCAGGCTCGGGCGCGTGGGGGGCGCTTGAGTCCCGTGACCGTGTCGCCACCTGGCAGATCCGCCAGCCGGCGGCGCTGGCGCGGGAACTGACGCAACTGGCCAAGGCGCTGTGTCTGTTCGATCCGCATGTGCCGGTGGGCACCGACCGGATTGTGGCCTCCGACTGGCGTGCCTCCGCAATCACCGTCGAGCGCCTCCTCTTCGAGCAGTCGAAGGTCAAACTGTCGGAGGGGATCGAGGAGCTCGTGATCGTTCCCGACGGTCCGCTCTGGTATCTCCCGTTCGAACTCCTCCCCGCCGGTTCCGCCGGCGAGCCGGCCGATGGCGACGAGGGAACGGCCGACGCCGGGCCGCTCCTCCGCGACGTCTGCCGGATCCGCTATTGCCCCACGCGGAGTCTGGCGGTCGCCGGGAGGCCCGAGGCGCCTGCAGAACCTCTGGCTGGGCGGGGCCCGGTCGGCATCCATGCCGGCCGCCCCGTCCGCGGGGAACGGCCGGAGGCGATCGGAGAGGCGGTCGACCGGCTGACGCGCGCCCTCGACCGCGCCGTTGCCCTCCCTTCCCAACCGTTCCAGCAGCACGGCGTGGTCGTCTCTCCGGCGCTCCCGGCTGCGATCTGCGATGTGCTCGTCGTGCTCGACGAGGTCAATCTCGCCGGCGAGGGGCCGGTGGGGCTGCGTGGTCTGTTCGGACGGCCGCCGGACCGCGGGTCGAGGGCAGGACTGACGTTCAATGATTGGCTTGACTCACCACACAAGCGCCCCCCGCTGGTCGTCGTCCCTGGCGTGCAGTCGGCGATGGCCTCGGGGCTCACCAAGCCTTTGTCGCGCCCCGGGGAAGAATTGTTTATCGCCGCCACCGATCTGTTGGCTGCCGGCGCCCGCACGGCGCTGGTCAGCCGCTGGCGGATGGGGGGGAAATCGACCACTGATCTCGTGACCGAGTTCGTCCGTGATACCGACGATCCGACGGCGATCCCGGCGGCGAGTTGGCGGCGGGCCGTCGATCTGGTTTCGGCCGAGGAACCCGATCCTGCGCTCGAGGGGCGGATTCGGGTGGCAGGCCAGACGGTCCTGACCGATATGCGTCATCCGTTGTTCTGGGCCGGCTACATGCTCGTCGATGGCGGCACGAGCGTGCCGGCGGAGGCGGCGAAGGTCGCCGGCCGTGCCCCTGCCCCTGCTGCGGTGCCCAAGCGCGATCCGGCGGCGGCCAAGGGGGATCGCGGCCGGGGGGCGAAGTGATGGGGGCGTTGGCTGCCGACGTATCGGGGTTGAGCCTGCTGCCGAGCGCCATGACGCTCGAGCAGATGGTGCTTCTCGCCGGCACGACGTTCATCGCCGCAGGGGTCAATTCGATCGCCGGTGGGGGCACGATCCTCACCTTCCCGGTCGTGGCGGCGTTCCTCCCCGACGGGCCTGCCCGGCTCGTCATCGCCAACGCCACGAGCACCATCGGCCTCTGGCCAGGCTCCTTGGCCGCGGCGTGGGCGACCCGTTCCGAGCGTCTCGGCCAGCCACGCTGGACGCGCTGGCTCTTGCCGGCGAGCGTTGGCGGGGCCATCGTCGGCACCATGCTCGTCCTTGCCTTGCCCCCTGCCTGGTTCAGTCGCCTCGTGCCCTGGCTGATCCTCAGTGCGGCGTTCCTCTTTGCCCTCCAGCCGCGGCTCTCCGCTCGGCTCAGTGCCGCGGGGCGGGAGGCTGGCACGAACGCCGGCGAGCCAACCCGGGCGATGTTCCTCAGCGTCTGGGTTCTCCAATTCCTGGTCGCCGTCTACGGTGGCTATTTCGGTGCCGGGATCGGGATCCTCATGCTCGCGGTGCTCGGGTGTCTCGGGCTGGGGGACATCCACCGCATCAACGCCTTGAAGAATGTCCTCGCCACGGCGGTCAACGGCACCACTGCCGTCATGTTCATCGGCGCTTCGGTCCTTCCCGGGGGCCTGGGGGCGGGCCCGGCGGGGGCGGGGGTCGTTTCCTGGCCCCACGCGTTTGTGATGGCCCTGGCATCGGTCGCCGGCGGGTTTGTCGGCGTGCGGCTGACGCGACGGATGCCGGCGGCGCTCGTGCGCCGGATGGTGGCCCTCATCGGTTTCGGTCTGGCGGGCTATTATTTCCTCCGCGGATGATGCCCTACGTCGAAACAGGCGGTCGATGCTCGTCGAAGCGGATCAACTCACGAAGCGATACGGCACGTTCACGGCGCTCGACGGGTGTTCGCTCGCCGTCCGTCCTGGGGAGGTGTTCGGGCTCCTCGGCCCCAACGGCGCTGGGAAGACGACCTTTCTCCGCCTCCTGCTCGGCTTCATTCATCCGACCTCCGGAACGGCCCGGGTGGCTGGTCACGATTGCGTCCGCGATTCGCTCGCCGTGCGGGCCGCGACCGCCTACCTCCCTGGCGAAGCGCGCCTCTTCCGGAGGATGTCGGGGCATGCCGTCCTCGATTTTTTTGCCGGCCTGCGGCGCGAATGTCGCCGTGAAGAGGCCACGAAAATCGCCCGCCGTCTCGATCTCGACTGCTCCCGACAGGTCGCGCGGATGAGCACTGGGATGCGTCAAAAACTGGCCCTCGCCGTCGTCATGGCCACCGAGGCGACCCTCGTGATCCTCGACGAACCGACGGCGAACCTCGATCCGACCGCCCGTGCGGTCGTGCTCGATCTCGTCCGCGAGGCTCGGGCTGCCGGACGGACGGTGATGTTTTCGTCGCATGTCCTCTCCGAGGTCGAGGCGACCTGCGACCGCGTGGCGATCCTCCGTGCGGGGCGGGTTGTCCATGAGCAGTCGATCGCGCATCTCCGCCGCCATCATCGGATCACCGCCCGGCTCGAGGGGGCTCTTGGAGAGGTGCCGGCTGAACTCCGCGAGCATGTCACCATGAGCCGCGACCGTGACGGCAATGTCGTTCTCGAGACGGCTGATTCGTTGCGGCCGCTGCTCGGTTGGCTCTCGACGCTCCCTCTTGGGGAGGTTCGTGTCGATCCCGTGGGGCTCGACGGGGTTTACGACCGTTTCCATCGTCATGGGTGACCGCGTGTGGAATACCGCCATCTGGCACAAGACCTGGGGTGACCAACGCGGGTTGGTCTTGGCGCTGGTGGCGCTGTGGGGCGTGTTCCCCTGGTTGTTTCTCTGGCTGTCGTCGCAGATCCAGATGAACGCGTTCCAGGACGTCCTCCTCCAGGCGATCCCGAAGGACTGGCAGCGGCTTTCTGGCGTTCCCTTCTCCGACGTGGCGACCCACGCCGGCCGGGTGGCGCTGGCTTTTGTCGATCCTGTCGTGGTGCTGGCGGCAACGGTGTGGGGCATCACCCGGGGGAGCGACGCCGTCTCTGGTCAACTCGAACGGGGAACGATGGAGATGCTCCTCGCGCAGCCGGTGCCTCGTCGGGCGGTGTGGGTGACGCAGGCGCTGGCCACGACCGCAGCGTCGGCCACCCTCTGCGGCGTGCTGGCGCTGTCGGTGTGTGGCGCGGTGGCCTTCGGGCCGTGGGCCGGGAAGGTCGAGCCGCAGCGGTTTCTGCTCCCGGTGGCCAACGTCTTCGGCCTGATGGTGTGCCTAGCCGGGATCTCGGCCTGTCTGTCGGCGGCCGACACCTACCGGTGGCGGACGATCGGCTCGATGTGCGGCTTCTACGTCTTCTCGCTGCTGGCGAAGCTCGTCGGCCGGATGAGCGGCACCTTCGGCTGGGTGGGCTATCTCTCGTTCCTCAACGCCTACGAACCGCAGCGCCTCGTCGGGGATCCGGGGGTGAGTTGGGGGAATCTCCTGGCCTATGACGGGATTCTCCTCGGACTCGGCTTCATCGCCTACGTCATCGGCGGCGTGATCTTCTGTCGCCGCGACCTTCCGGCCCCGCTTTGAAGAGCCTCGGAAGGGCGTGTCGCCGAGCGGTTTCCCCCCTCCCACGATCCGTCTGGCCTCGGAGACCGCGCCCGTCGCATACTGGACGGGTGGGGATGCCGATTTGTCCGGCCCCCGTTGGCCCCTCGAGGATGCGACTCGATGAACCTGTTCCTGCGTTCCCGCCAGCGCCTGCACGCCTCACCGCGGCACTCGAATCTCCTCCTCCGGGGGATGAGTCTTTTGGCCGGGGCCTCGATCACCATTTCCCCGGCCGCATTCTTGCCGCTGCTGGCCCAGGAGCCGGCCGTGGAGAGCACCCCGGCCGAGACGCCGGGACAGGAGGATCTCGACGCGGCCGTCGACGCCAAGCTGGCCGCCCGCTCGCTCGATGATTTCGAGAAGGTGCTCGGGCTCGTCCGCTCCGCGCTTCGCAAGGGCCTCGACGAGGCATCGCGGGGCTTCGCCAACGACCTCTACACCGGCACGCTCGTTGACCGGGCATCGATGCTCACCGAGGCGTTGTTCGGCGGGGCGCCGGGCGCGCAGCAGCAGTGGGAGCGGATGCGGGCCTACGCGCTGCGTGATCTCGGCGAGGTGACGCAGCGAGACGACACGCTCGCCGCCGCGCAAGTGATGATCGCCCGCCTCGAGGCCCTGCCGGGTGGTGATCGGCAGCGTGCCCTGGCCGCCGCCCGCAAGGCGATCGAACTTGGCGGCGACGATCCCTTGCAGACGGCCCAGGCGCATGTCGTGCTTGGCAATCTCTCCGAAGACGATCCCCAGGCGCGCCGGGCCGAATACGACAAGGCCGTGGAACTCGCCCCGAGGGATGTCGATGTCCTCCGCACCCGCGGGCTGTTTCTCATGATGGAGGGGGATCAGGATGCGGCTCTGGCAGACTTCGACGTCGCGGTCGAGGAGGATCCCGACGACATCCGGACCCGCGAAATGCGCGGGCTTTCGTTGCTCATGGCGAAGCGGACCGACGACGCCCTCAAGAACTTCGACGACGCCCTCGAAGTGGCCCCTGATTCTGCCGACATCCTCTTCCAGCGCGGGCGCGTGTTCGCGTCGCAGGGGAACTTCGAACGGGCGATGGCCGACCTCGACCGGGCGATCGCCGCGGTGCCCGAAGCCGTCGAGCCCCGTGTGCTGAGGGCCAGGTTGCGCCAGCAGGCCGGTGACACGGAAGACGCCCTCGAGGACATCGAATGGGTCCTCGAACGCAACCCCGATCACCCGGCAACCCTCGAACTCCGCGGCCTGCTCGCGGCGGACAAGGGAGACTACCCGTCTGCCATTGCCGACTTCCGCCGGCTCGTCCGCCAAAATCCCAATGATGCGGTCGTGATCGGGCAACTGGGGTTTCTCTATCTCGCTGCCAAGGAGCCTCGCGAGGCGATCCGCCGCTTCAGTCGAGCCCTGGAGATTGACCCGGAGCAATTCCTTTCCCGACGTGGACGGGGGGATGCTGCCATCTCCGTGGGCGATCACCCGGCGGCGATCGCCGATCTCGAGAAGGCCATGGAACTGCAGCCCGACAACGACACGGTTCTCAACAATCTCGCCTGGTTGCTCGCCACGAGTCCGGACGATGCCATCCGCGATGGCAAGCGCGCCATCGGGATTGCCGAGAAGGCCTGCGAGCTGACCGAATGGAAGCAGCCGCACATCATCAGCACGCTCGCGGCCGCCCACGCCGAAGCGGGGGACTTCGATGAGGCACGCAAATACAGCCGGCAGGCCGTCGAGGGAAGCGACGAGGCGGCCGAAGTTCGCAGCCAACTGAAGAAAGAACTGGAAAGCTACGAGGCAGGCAAGCCGTGGCGGGAACGGCAGTCGATGGAGGAAGGGAACGCAGGATCCGCCCCAGCGGCCAACCCGGACGGGGAGCCCGATTCGCAGGGAACGGTCGCTCCACCAAAGCCGGCCTCTGGGTCGAAGCCGGGTGCCCGGCGCCCGTTCGACGACGACTGACAGCCCGCGCCCTGTGGATCAGGGGCCGCGGGGCGGGGCTTTCGCTGTCTTTGCTGTCTTTGCTGTCTTTGCTGTCTGTTCTAGGGCCTCGAGGCGTTTGCTGGCCGTGCGGGCGCCGTCGATGCTGCCGGCCCGCTGCCACGCCCGGACGGAGAGCCCCTGGGCGAGAAGGGCGAGGTCGAAGCTTCGATCGATCTCGGCGCGGGTCGCAATCCCTTCCGCTGCCTCGGCGAGTTCGGAGGCCCGGCCCGGGTCGAGGGCCCGGAGGGGGATCTCGAGGAGCGAACGGTATTCGACATTGAGGGCGTCGAAGTCGAACTCGGACGAGGCGATCCGCACCGCCCTCCCGATGATCTGCGGGCTGCCGGCGGAGATCGCCAGCTTTCGGGCCTCATCGAGGATCACCCACTTCACCGCCGGGTCGGATTCATCAGTGGCCTCGGCCAAGAGGGCCTCGGCCACGAGTAACGTGGCTGTGGATGTCCGGGCGCGGGTCGCCGGATTGCCGTAGCGTTGCCGGAACGTCGCTCGGGCATCGACGAGTACCCGTTGCGACGGGACCACCCCCCCGCGACTCGATGGCGCGAGCGACTGCATCCGTGGTCGCTCCGGCCGCGACGCTGCCCCCTCGTCATTCTCCGAGGAGGGTGGGGCTGCCTGGGCGGCCTGTCGGCCGGTCATGTCGAACAGTGGCAGCCCTGCCGACATTGCGAGCATGCCGAGCACGACCATCCGTTGGGCAGGGAAGCGTGTCAACGACTCGGGTAGAAGTGGGATGTGTTTTGGAAGGTGGCGCTGTGACCGGTGGCCCGGATCGTGTTGTACATCTGACCGCCGCCGCCACCGCGTTGCATCGACCGTACCTGACCCTGCACGCCGTTGAGTTGCCTTCCGAAGGTCTGCTGCTGGCGGGCTTGCGCGGCCTGGAGTTGCTGGGGGCGGATGATGTTCTGGAGAGCCCCCAGGGCGCCGCCCGTGTTGGGGTTGTCTCCTTGGAAGCCCAGGGCGGTGTAGGGGCTCAAGCCCCTGCGCCCCTGATAATCCGAAAACGGCGTCCGTCCCTGCTGGGCTGCGGCGGTCGGCGCGAAGGTGCCGACCAGAAGCAGCGCCGTGACGGGCAACGCGATCGGCCAGGCAATCCACATCGTCTTGCGGTGGGACATGGAGGCAACCTCAGGGCAGGTGGGGATGAGAGCCGACTTCATTCTACGTCTCGGACACACGATTGCACGATCTCGGGAGTTAGGCCCGGCGGAACGGGGCCTTATCAGCGGAGGGGCGTGGCATTCGGGACAGCCACCTCGGTGTCGATCCCCCAGCGTTCCGCAAGTTCGGCTCCACGGAAGGCGAGGATCGTGTCCATGAGCGTCCGCACGGCCAGTTTCGCCAGCGGCTTGTCGTGGATCCAGGCGGCGAAGGCCTCGCCATGGGTGGCGTAGGCGTCACGCAGCCAGATGGGGGCTTCGGTCAACAACCAGGCCCGGAAGAGGAGCCAGTTGGGGCTGTCCTCGCCATACACCTCGCGGGCAACCCAGCAGATACCACCGATACCGAAGTTGGCACCACGCTGGAACGTGTAGACCGTCTGGGCACCGAGAAGCGTCGTTCCCAGGATCTGCTCGAACGGCGCCGTGACCTTCTCGATGACGGTGTTGAAGGCGATCCACGGGTCCTGGGCGATGAACACGCGGTCTCCGGGGAGGAGTTGGTAGTTGGTCGCCGTAGCGCCCCCCCTCATGATCGCGTCGATGTCGACCGGGAGCACCTGGTCGCAGCCGATCCCTGACGGCGCCGGCCGGGCGATCCAAATCTCTTTGCTCGAAAGCTTCGAGAGGCCGTTGATCTGGGCGATGGCGTCGAGGACCGTCTCGTTTCCGGTGACGGGAAACTTGGCGACGTTGTCCCCCTGACCTGCGCCCTCGGTGATCACATCGTAGACCTTTGTGTTGTAGCTGAAGACGTCGACGCTCACGAGCGGCGCGTCGAGGAACTTGTCGAGCTGCGCCTCGATCGCCTCCTTCGCCTCGGCGAGCGTCATGCCGGTGACGTACACGCTGCCGTACGTCCCGAGGTTGACCGTGCCGTCCGGACCGACGAGATGCTCCCCCGACACTTGCTGCTGGCCCGCTGCCTGAGCGAGCGTGAGCGATACCTGCGGTTCGCGTAGCACCCGCTTGAGATGGCGAAAGACGGCGTCCTGGGCTTCGTCGAGCGACTTGCCGCCGACCGCGACCTTGCCGTACGAGGGGCCGAGGTCGAGGAGGCCGCCAGGCTCGACGACGTAGATGCCGTTGATGGGCTGCTCGAGGAGCGTCCCCTCGACGATCACCTGGAGCGAATCGAACGACTGGATGCGGAACGGCGGCTTCGGCACGATCCGCAACGCATCAATCAGGAGGATGTCCGGCGGTTCGATGACGTAGGGCGGCAACGACACCTTCGCCAGCTCCTTGGCGGGCATCTTGGCGGGATCGCCCTCGCAGTTGGCCTTGAGCGTGGCTTCATGGGAGGCGGTCCGCTGCGGCCGCCCATAGATGTTGCAGCCGACGCCGTTGACCACCAGCAACATGGCCACAAGGAGACGCAGCGCCACGGAGTGGGCCGAGCGGGACCGCGGTGGGCAACCAGCGGCGACGAGGTTGATAGAATTGCAGTCTCGGGGCATGCCTCACTCCTTGCCTGCCGGTAAAATCGGCGTCATCGGAATCATCGGCCGCCATGGCTGGCAGACTTTGCCGATTCTGCCGGTTTTGCCGGCGGCGGCAGGGGCCCCGCCGGAGCGCAGCGCTCGCTCGATGGCTGCTGACGACCCCGCAATCCCCCCATTCGTTGTTTCTCCGCGGATATCCCCCTACCTTCTGGTGGGCGCGATTGGGCACTCTCCGCCCCAACGCCTCAAGCTCCCCGGCTTCCCATGTCGCCAGACTCCACCCCCGTCGTCCCTGCTTCGCACCGTACCCGGGAGATGTGGCTGCGGTCGCGGGCGTCGTGGTTCGGCGGCAGGATGGCGACGATGGCGGCCGCCCACGTGGTGCTTTTCCTCGCCGCCTGGTTCGTCTCCTTCTGCACCCGTTGGGATTTCCAGCCTGATGCCCGGATGCTGGGGATGTTCCGGGGAACGGTCGTGTGGGTGGTGATCGTGAAGACGATCGTGTTCCTCTTCCACGGGCAGTTCCGCTGGCTGTTCGGCAGGCTGTCGTTCGCCGATCTCGGACGGCTCGCCTTCACCACCACCCTGGCCACGCTGGCATTGGTGGCGATCGATGTTTGTCGCGACAGCATCGGCGATCTCCCGGGGCTACGGCAGCGACTCTCGCGGAGCGTGCTGGTGATCGACTGGGCGGCGACCATGTTTCTCATCGGCGGTCTCCGCGCCCTGCCGAGGACGATCCGGGAGGTGTTCCGCCCATGGATCACCACCGGCGACGTCCGTTCGGCGCTGATCGTCGGCGCCACCGAGACCGGCGAACTCCTTGCGAGGAACCTCGTCGCGAATCAATCGCCGTCGTACATCGTCGTCGGGTTTCTCGACGACAATGCCCTCCTCCGCGGGTCGCGGATCGCCGGGATCCGGGTGCTCGGCGGCGTCGGCGACGCGCTGACGGTGCTCCGGCAGCGTCCGGTCGACGAGATTCTCGTCACCGCCGGGGAGATCTCCAGGCCGGTGTTCCGTCGCCTCCTGAGCGATGCGGCGGAATTCGGTGCGAGCGTGAAGGTGATTCCCTCGATGGGCGAATTGCTCGCTGCGGGGGGGGCCGTCGCCTCCCCGAGCGTGCTCCGGCCGGTGGAGATTCGCGACCTCCTCCGCCGGGAGCCGGTCGTCCTCGACGATTCGGCGATCGAGGAGATGGTTCGCAACCAGGTCGTACTCGTCACGGGGGGGGGCGGTTCGATCGGGTCGGAGATCTGTCGACAGATCCTCCGCTACCGCCCCCGGCGGCTCGTTGTCGTCGAGCGTGCTGAGAATGCCCTGTTCGACATCGGAAACGATTTGCAGTCCCGCGGTACGGGCGTGCCGATGCAGCTCGCCCTCGCCGACATCCTCGATGAGTCAAGGATGCGGCGCATGTTCGAAACGCACCGGCCCGATCTGGTGTTCCACGCGGCGGCCCACAAGCACGTGTCGATGCTCGAGCACAACCCTGCCGAGGCGATCACCAACAACTGTTTCGGCACCCGCCTCCTCGCTCGACTCGCCGAGGAGTACGCCGTCGGGCGTTTCGTCGCCATCTCCACAGACAAAGCGGTGAACCCGGCAAGCGTCATGGGGTGTTCAAAGCTCATCGCCGAGCGGTTTGTTCAGGCGTTCGCGGCCACGGCGCGAACGAAGTTCGTGGTTGTCCGGTTCGGGAATGTCCTCGGGAGCAACGGCAGCGTCGTGCCGAAGTTCCGGGAGCAGATTCTCCGGGGTGGGCCTGTCACCGTCACTCACCCCGATGTCGAACGATTCTTCATGACGATCCCCGAGGCATCGCAACTCGTGATCCAGGCCGCCGCGATCGGAAGGGGGGGGGAGATCTTCCTCCTCGACATGGGGGCTGCGGTGAAGATCGTCGACCTCGCCCGCGACATGATCTCCCTCTCCGGCTCCGACGAGGACGAGATCGCGATCGAGTTCACCGGACTCCAGCCAGGGGAGAAACTCGCCGAGGAGCTCTTCTCCGCGGAGGAGTCCAGGGTGCAGACATCGCATCCCAAGGTATGCTGTGTTGTCGGACGAACGGCGGTCTTGGAGGACGTTGAGCGTCTCTTCAACCAACTCCAGATGCTTCCGGGCGAGCCCCCGGATGTGATCCGCGAAGGTCTCCGGCGGATCGTC
>CAJAYZ010000206.1 GCA_903949225.1 uncultured Planctomycetaceae bacterium | reverse complement strand
GCGGATCGAGGCGGGAGAGGTGCTCGACGAGATCATCGCCGGCCTCACCGCTGGCGACACGCGGCGGATCGCCGCCGCCACGACCCGCAACTTCACAGGCCCCCTCCGCACCATCATCCCCTGGTCGAGCAACGCCTACACAGAAACGCTCATCGATGCGGTCCGGGCCCGCTTCGGCGACCGCTTTTGGGGCTTCTGGATGCTCGGGGGAAGGTCGGGGGGAGGGATGGGATTCATCTTCGAGCCCTCAGCCCGGCTCGAGGGGCAGGAAGCGCTTGCCAGCATCATGGCGGCGACGAAGCGCCGCTTCGAGCATGGCCTGCCATTCGCCATGGAGCCGGTCGTCTACGACTTCTCCGTCAATCCGCGCGGGACGTGGTGCCAGCTCTATGAGGGGGCCGAGGCCCTCATGCCCGCCCCCTACTACGCCCGGGTCGTGCCCGGGTTGCTCCGCACGTCGCGGCCTGAGCTCACCGAATCACGCCGCAGCGAGCTCGACGCCTTCGGCGCCGCCTGCCGCTCCCGCCCCGAGCTTGCCGGCATGGTTCACACTCTCTTCGACCGGCTGTTCCCCGCCGGCAATGCGGCGCAGACCACGACCCACGATCTCCGCACGGCGCTCGAGGCCCTCGGATTCGACGATGTGGAGCACGAGCTGATCCGGGCCGATCTTCGCGGCGGCCGGATCGGCCTGGCGCAAAACCGGCTTCCGCCGTCGACCTCGATCGAGGATGTCGGCGATGGAGATGTGGAGTGGGTCGGCGGCGCGGAGGGCGATACGGCTTCGTCGGCCAGGGAGCTGGGACTCGAGGCCCTGGCCCGTGGTGAGGCCGCTGTCGTCACGCTCTCGGCCGGGATCGGCAGCCGGTGGACGCAGGGGGCGGGCGTGGTCAAGGCGCTTCATCCGTTCTGCCGACTGGCCGGCGGTTGGCGGACGTTCCTCGACGTCCATGTCGCCAAGACGCGGCGGATGTCGCGGATCGCCGGCGTTGCCATTCCACACGTGGTGACGACGAGCCACCTCACCCACCGGCAACTCGAGGCCGCCGGCCTGCCGGTGATCCTCTCGCCCGGCAGGGCCGTGGGGCTGCGGTTGGTGCCAATGGTCCGCGATCTTCGGTTCGCCTGGGAGGAGACGTCGCGGCAGGTCCTCGACGAGCAGCGCGAGAAGATGCGTGACAGCGTTCAGGCCGCACTCGTCTCTTGGGCCGAACGCGCGGGGGAGGGGAGCGACTACACCGACAACGCGCTTGCGCAGTGCCTCCATCCGGTGGGGCACTGGTACGAGTTTCCCAACATGCTTCGCAACGGTGTCCTCGCCGGTCTGCTCCGCGAGCGGCCCCGGCTGCGATGGCTGATGATCCACAACATCGACACCGTCGGCACCGATCTCGATCCGGCGATCCTCGGCCGTCACATCGCCGGTGGTGCGACGCTCGGCGTCGAGGTGATCCCGCGGCGGATCGAGGATCGCGGCGGCGGGCTGGCGCGGGTCAACGGCCGGCCACGCCTCGTGGAGGGGCTGTCGATGCCCCGCGAGGAGGATGAGTTCCGACTACGGTTTTACAACTCCGCCACGATCTGGCTCGATCTCGATGCCCTCCTCGGGGTGTTCGCCATCAAGCGTGGAGACGTCGTCGCGGCGGCCGACGGAGACGGGGGCGCCACGGCCCGGGTCGCGGCCGCCATCCGCGGCGTGGCGGCCCGCATGCCAACCTACGTCACGCTCAAAGACGTCAAGAAACGGTGGGGACACGGGCAGGAGGATGTCTTCCCGGTGGCCCAGTTCGAGAAGCTGTGGGGCGACATGACCGCCCTCCCGGAGGTCACGAGCCGCTATTTCGTCGTCCCTCGGTTCCGGGGTCAGCAGCTCAAGGACGTCGCCCAACTCGACGGCTGGCTGCGGGACGGTTCGGCCGCCGCCGTCGAGGCCCTCGGCGATTGGGAATGACCGCCCAGCGGTCTCCTACCCTCGCTTTCCCCCCGTCGTGCGGCCACTTGGAGGGGGCCGCTCTCGCCGGGGCGCTGCATCTGCTACGCTCCCCTCCATGAGTCGATCCGAGCCCACGCCCCACCCGCTCTCCATCTGGGTCGTGAACCCGTTCGATGACATCCCCGGTGAGGGGCTGCCGCCACTCCGTTTTTGGACGCTGTGCCGGGTTCTCGCCGGTCGAGGTCACGACGTCACCTGGTGGACCGCCGATTGGAGCCATCGGCGCAAGGCTCCGCGCCGGGCCGTGCCCCGGATCCTCGCGGAGGAGGAGGGGTTCGCGGTCCGGCTGATCCCGGTGAAGCCCTACCGCAGCAACGTCTCGCTGTCGCGTCTCCGCAGTCACCGCGACTTCGGGCGGAATCTCGAACGGGAGGCGACTGAGGCCGTTGCCTCCGGACAGCTCGACCGCCCCGACATCGTGCTCGCCAGCCTGCCGCCGCTCGAGGGGCCGGAAGCAGCCGCCCGACTCGCCCGCCGTCTCGATGCCGTTCTGGTCGTCGATCTCATGGATCTGTGGCCGGAGACGTTCGAGCGTCTCCTTCCGGGACCTGAGTGGATCCGTCGCTTCCTCAAGCCGCTCCTCCTCGGCGGCATGCAGCGCCGCCGCCGCGTGCTCCTGGAATCAGCCGACGGCATCTCGTCATCCACCCGCGCCTATGCCAACTCCGCCCTCAGCGATCTCCCCGCGGTGGCGGACGAACGCCCCCCGTACGTCTGCCACCTCGGTGCCTATCTCGCCGAGTACCCCGAGCCGCCGCGCCCCTATCCGCTCGAAGTGCCGTCCACCGGCGGAGAAGCGCGGCCATTGGCCTGCGTCTATGCCGGGAGTCTCGAGCAGGGGCAGGATCTCGATACGGTCCTCGCGGCGGCGCGACGGCTCTCGGCCTCCGGGACGCCCGTCGACATTCATGTCGCCGGGTCGGGGAAGCTCGAGTCGAAACTCAAGGCCGATGCGGCGACGATTCCCGGGCCTGCCCGCGTCGTGGTCCATGGCCTCCTGCCGCGTGGGGCGTATGCGAAGCTCCTCTCGGAGTGCGACGTCGGGCTGGTCGCCGTCAAACCGGAATCACTCGTGGCCGTGCCCTACAAGGCGTGCGACTACGCGGCGGCGGGGCTCGCGCTCGTCAACGCCCTCCCCGGTGAACTCGCCGACCTCATCGATCGCCACCGTGCCGGGATGCCCTACACGGCCGGCGATCCGGCGTCGTTGGCCGGCGCCTTAGGCGAACTTGCCGCCGATCGTCGCCGCCTCCTCGAGCTTCGCCAGGGCGCGCGTCGCCTCGCCGAGGATGCCTTCGACCGTGAGCAGACCTACCCGCGATTTGCCCACTGGCTCGAGTCGCTTTTCCGGTGACGGCATGGAATGCGTCGTCACCGGAGCGCGGGGATTCGTGGGCCGTGGCCTTCTGCCGGTGCTCGCCGCCGCCGGCCATGTCGGGATTGCCACCGGCCGCACCGTGCCGACCGATCTCCCTCCCGGGTGGCGGGGAAGCACGCGCGGGGAGTGGCTGGCAGCGACGCCGAGCCCAGTGCCTGCGGCGATCATCCATCTCGAGGTCGAGCAGACCGTGCCGGCACCGACGGCGGCCGATTTGGAAGCTGCCGATCGGGTCAATGTCGGTGGGACGCGGGCTTGGCTCGACTGGGCGACGAAGCACGGCGTCCGCTGCTTCGTGTTCACCAGTTCGATTCAGGCCACGGTGCCCGGGGGCGGATGCGGCACCGAGGAGAGCTCGCTTGCGACCGGCGCGACCTACGGCGGGTCGAAGGCGAGGGCCGAGGCGGAAGTCCGCGCCTGGGCGGCGGCCGACGGGGGGCGACGCGCCGTCATCCTCCGCCCCGCGGCTGTGTACGGCCCCGACGCCGCAACAAATCTCGCTCCCTTCGCCCGCCGGGTGATCTCCGGGCGCAGGTGCCTTGTCGGGACCGGGGCCACGCCCCGATCGGTCGTCGCGCGGCGCAACCTTACGGCGGCGATCGCGTTTGCCCTCGACGCCCCCCAGGCCGGCTGCTTCGTCTATCAAGTCTCCGATCCGCGGACGACGACGGTGGCCGAGTTGGCGGCGATGATCGCCGAGCTTTCTCACGCCCCATCGCCGCGGGGTATTCCGCTTCTCCTCGCCCGCTGTGCCGCGCCAATCGGCGATCTGCTCGCGTTGGTCACGGGGCGCGAGATGCCGCTGTCGAGCGCCCGGCTAAGGGCACTTCGTGCCGCAAGCCATTTCCCCTCCGATCGGCTTGTGGCCGCGGGGTTTGCCCATCCCCAGTCGACCCGCGAAGGGCTCGCCGAGATGCTCGCCTGGATGGCGCGGGAGGCCGGGCACCCCGGCCTGCAGCCCCGGCAGGATTGACGCCCGGCGGGCCCTTGAACCGGTTTCTCAGAGAGAGCGGAGGGCGCCTCGGATCGGCTCTGCCAGGCCCCCCGGGGTGGGGGTGGTGCGTCGGTCGGGAGGGTCGTAGCGGGGCCGCGGCTGGGAAGTGGTGCGGGCGGGGCGGCTTTTTCGGGCGTTGCCGGCCCGGAGCAGATAATCTTGGAGGAGCGATGGTGGCCGGCCGGGAGAGCCGCAATTCCAGCGCTTTCCGCCCGGATGCCTGCCGATGGCGTTTGTCACTCTCAGAGTCCTGCACGGCGCCGACCGCGGCAAGGTGTTCGACCGTCTCCCCACCCCCGTCACGATCGGCCGTGAAGAAGGGAACACGATCCAGCTCAACGACGAACGGATCAGTCGCTACCACCTCAAGTTCCAGGAAGACAACGACAAGGTCGTCCTTACCGATCTCGAGAGCACCAACGGCACGAAGGTCAACGGCGAGGACATCCAGGTGCGGATCGTCCGTGACGGCGACATGATCGCGCTGGGCCGCTCGCTGCTTCTGGTCGGATCGCAGACCGACATCGATCGGCGGATCGCCGAGATCGCCGCGCGGCTGCCTGCTGGCGACGAGGCCCGCGCTCGTGAGCTCGGCCAGCGTCTGCGGAAGATCGCCGGCGCCAATCCCGATGGCCCGCCCGATCTCGCCGACTTCCCTCCACCGATCCTCCCTGGCCAACTCCCGCCGCTGCCGGAGCGGATGAGCCCGGCACAGTCGGCCGAGTTCGTCGAGCTGTTCGATCATGTTCTTGCCGTTCTCCGTGAGGCGACCGAGGGGGCGGTGATGCGCCCCGGTGCCGAGAGCGTCGAGATCGATTTCGCCCACTGGCAGGGAATCCTCGATCTCCAGGGGAAGCTCGCGGCGATGCTCCGCTCGATCGCGGAGCCTCGCGACCGCTGAACGGCGGGGCTTCTGCGGGGCGCGGCCGTGCTGCGAGGGTGGGCCGGAAACGGAGGGCCCGCGCGGTACACTCCGTGGGAAGAAAAGGAGTGAGCCGCCGCCCGCCTTCGGCCCCTCCCGCTGCACCTGTTGCCGGCCCCAATCGCCCCTTTCCGCGAGGCCACGGATGACTGCCCGCTCGTTCGTCCATCTCCACTGCCACAGCCACTACAGCCTCCTCGACGGGGCGAGCTCGATCGACCGGCTGGTCTCGCGGACGAAGGAGCTGGGGATGAATGCCCTGGCGATCACCGACCACGGCAATCTCCACGGGGCGCTCGAGTTTTATTCCGCGGCGAAGTCGGCCGGCATCAATCCGATCATCGGCTACGAGGCCTACATCGCCCCCGGCAGCCGCTTCCACAAGGAGGCCGGCAGTCAGAAGGAATCGAGCTACCACCTCACCCTCCTCGCCAAGGATCGCGAGGGCTACGCCAACCTTCTTCAACTGGCGACGAAGGCCTTCCTCGAGGGCTTCTACTTCAAACCGCGGATCGACCGCGAGCTCCTCGAAGCCCATTCCGGCGGGCTCGTCTGTCTGTCGGGATGCCTGTCGGGGGAGTTCAGCCGTTCGCTCGTCGGTGTCGGGGCCGATCAGCCGGAGCAGCTTGCCAAGGGGCGCGAGGTGGCCGGGTGGTTTCGCAAGATCTTCGGTGACCGCTACTTCCTCGAGATCCAGGACAACGGCCTCGACATCCAGCGGCAGGTGACGCTCGCGGCGCTCGAGATCTCGCGCGAGCTGGGGATCCCGCCGGTAGCGACGTGTGATTGCCACTACGTCAATCGCGAGGATTCCGTCGCCCAAGACATCCTCCTCTGCGTCAACACCGGCCGCTACCGCAACGATCCGACGCGGATGAAGATGGAGTCGACGGAGTTCTACCTCAAGAGCCCCGAGGAGATGCACAACGCCTTCGCGGGCGTGGCGGGGGAGGTGACTCAGGCGGCGGTGACCCGCAGCCAGGAGATCGCCGACAGCGTGGCGATCGAGCTCGAGCTCGGCAAGCGGCACTTCCCCGGATTCGACGTGCCGGGCGGGCTGACGGCCTCGCAGGAGCTGCGCCGCCTCTGCCTCGAAGGGCTCCATGCCCGCTACGCCGGGATGGCGAAGCGCTGGGTCGACGGCGAGGACGGCCAGCAGATCCTTAGCCCGCAGGTCATGGAGCGGCTCGACCGCGAGCTCGGCGTCATCGACACGCTCGGCTTCTCGAGCTACTTCCTCATCGTTTGGGACTTCGTCCGCGAGTCGCGCGAGCTCGGCATCCCCGCGGCGGCCAGAGGATCGGGCGTCGGGGCACTTGTCGCCTATGCGCTCTATCTCTCCCATGTCTGTCCACTCGAATACGATCTCCTCTTCGAGCGCTTCCTCGACGTCAACCGCAAGGAGGCGCCCGATATCGACATCGACTTCTGCAAGGAGCGCCGCGGCGAGGTCATCGAATATGTGAAGCGACGGTACGGGGCCGCGAACGTCGCCCAGATCGGCACCTTCGGCACGCTCGCCGCCCGGGCTGCGATCCGCGACGTCGGCCGGGCCATGGGGCTGGCAATCCCGCGGGTCGATTCGATCGTCGCCCTCGTCCCCGACCAGCTCGGGATCTCGATCGAGGAGGCCTCGGCGCCGGGGAGCCAGCTTGCCGCCGCCTGTGAATCCGACGGCGAGGTCCGGGAGCTCGTCGATCTCGCCGGCCGGATCGAGGGGCTGGCCCGCAACGTCGGCACTCACGCTGCGGCGGTGGTGATCGCCGACCGGCCCCTCGTCGAGTACGTCCCGCTCCAGCGGGTGACGGGAAAGGAGGAAGTGATCACGCAGTGGGCGATGGGGGATGTCG
>CAJAYZ010000205.1 GCA_903949225.1 uncultured Planctomycetaceae bacterium | reverse complement strand
CTGACGAGTGAGGAGGATCGCACCGACGCCGAGCGTGGCCGCCATCGCGAGGAGCGGCACGCGGGGGAGCCCGGTGAGGGAGAGGGCGACGAGGAAGCCGGCGGTGATGACGAGGACATGGGCCCGTGAGAAGAACTGCCTGCCGAGCTCCCGCGGCAGGTCGACCGCCTGGCTCGATCGGGAGATGAGCAGGCCCGTCGCCACCGACACGAACAGCGCCGGCACGGCGCTCACCAAGCCGTCGCCGATCGTCAGTCGGGAATAGACGTCGACGGCGCGACGCAGGGGCATGCCGTGCTGCACGACGCCGATCGCGAGTCCGCCGACAATGTTGACCGCAGTGATGATCACGCCGGCGATGGCCTCGCCCCGCACGAACCGGCTGGCACCGTCCATGGCGGCGAAGAAGTCGGCATGCCGCTGGACCTCGAGCCGTGCCGCCCGGGCCTCCTCGTGCGTCAGGGCCCCGGCCTGGACCTCGGCATCGATCGCCATCTGCCGCCCCGGCAGACCGTCGAGGGTAAAGCGGGCCGCAACTTCGCTGGTCCGCGTCGAGCCGGCCGTGATGACGACGAACTGGATGACCGCGATGATCGCGAAGATCACCCCCCCGACGATGAGATCGTTGGCTGCGACAAACTGTCCGAACGCCTTCACAACCTCGCCGGCGGCATCGGCACCGTCGATGGCCGCCCGCGACAGCACCAGTCGCGTGGTCGCCACGTTGAGGACGAGGCGGACGAGCGTCGAGCCGAGGAGAAACGTCGGGAAAATGCTCAATTCCAGCGGCGTGCGGGCGGCGATCGCCCCCAAGAGGGCGAGCACCGAAAGCGTCAGATTGGCGGCGAGGAGGATATCGAGGAGGGCCGCCGGGACCGGCGCCAGCACCACCATCACGGCCAGAAGGATCCCGATCGGCACGACCCAGTCGAGGGCGTGCCGGCGCGGCGCGGTGGTGAGGGAGGGGCTGGGCATGACGGCTTTTCCCGGAAGGGGCGGGGACAATAACGGGGAAAGGGATTTCGGTCCAGACCGCTCCCGTCGGCACAACCCGCTATCATGCAGATGGTTACGTCAGGGCCCGGATGGCCGGCGGTGGTCGCCGTGAACCCTCCGTCGGCTTCCACGGAGGGGACGGGCGATGCGGTTTGAACGGATGGGATTGGTGTTCGACTATCCCGACGACTGGGCCCTCGAACTCGACGCCGACGGTGGCTCCGAAGCCGGCGGCAGCCCGGCGGTCACGCTCCTCTCGCCGGGGGGCGGCTTCTGGTCGGTGAGCCGGCACGACGGGGATGGGAATGCCCGACTGCTTGCTGAGGCCGTCGTCGCCCAGATGCGGTCGGAGTATCAGGACATCGACATCGAGGCGGCCAGCGACTCGATCGGCGGCCACCTCCTCCCCGGCTTCGACTTCAACTTCTATTGCCTCGACCTCACGAACACCGCCTCGGTGCGGACGCTGCAGGCGCCCGGTTCCCTCCATGTCGTTTTCTGTCAGGCCGATGACAGAGAGTGGGACCGGGTTGCCACAGTCTTCGCCGCGATGACGACCAGCCTCGTCCGCGGCCTGCCGGGCTGATCGGGGCCGGTTTCGGGCCCCCTGCTACACTTTCCGCTCATCCGCAGTCCTGCTCATCCGTAGACCCGATCCGACAAGGAAACGCCTGCCTTGGACGCCTGGTTGTCCCTCATCGCCGTGGCTGATGCCCCGTCCGCCGTCGGCCCGATCAACTTCGGCCACTGGGCCGCCTTCGCCGCGTTCGTCGTGGTCATGCTGACGCTCGACCTGACGGTGTTCCACCGCAAGGCCCACGAGCCGTCGCTCCGCGAGAGCGCCTTTTGGACCTGCTTTTGGGCCGCTCTGGCGCTCTCCTTCAACGGGCTGGTGTGGTGGTGGCTGGGGAAGAATGCCGCGGTCGAGTTCCTCACCGGCTACCTCGTCGAATGGTCGTTGTCGATGGACAACGTGTTCGTGTTCGCGGTCGTGTTCGGCTACTTCAAGGTGCCGCTCAAGTATCAGTACCGTGTCCTCTTCTGGGGAATCCTCGGCGCGGTCATCATGCGCCTTGCGTTCGTCCTCCTGGGGACTGAGCTCATCGAGCGGTTCCAGTGGGTGATGCCGCTGTTTGGGGCGTTCCTGATCTACACCGGCATCAAGCTCTCGTTCGGCGACGAGGAGGTCGATCCCGGCGATAACTTCCTCCTCAAGCTCGTCCGCAGGGTGATCCCCGTCACGAACCACCAGGAAGGGGACCGGTTCTTCGTTCGCGAGGCGGGCAAGCTCGTCGCCACGCCGCTGTTCCTCGTGCTCCTCGTCGTCGAGAGCACCGACGTCCTGTTCGCAGTCGACAGCGTGCCGGCGATCCTCGGCGTCGTCGACCAGCATGCCGAATACTTCCGCTTTATCGTCTTCACCTCGAACGTGGTCGCGATCCTCGGGCTGCGGGCCCTCTACTTCCTGCTCGCCGGGGTGATGGACCTGTTTCGGTTCCTCAACTACGGCCTGTCGGCCGTGCTCGTGTTCGTGGGGGTGAAGATGATCGCCGAATGGGCCCGCCATCAGACATGGCTGGCCGACCGGTGGGGCTGGGATGCCCACGGCGAAGGGCACCTCGTGCCGCCGTGGCTCTCGCTCCTCATCGTTGTCGGCCTCATCGGCACGAGCGTCGCGGCGTCGATGGCTTTCCCGGG
>CAJAYZ010000204.1 GCA_903949225.1 uncultured Planctomycetaceae bacterium | reverse complement strand
TGCAGACGCCGGTGGACCAGTTCATCCTCTCGCGCGTGGAGCTCGCGGGGCTTGTACCCGCACCGGATGCCGACCGCCGCGCGCTGATCCGCCGCCTCAGCTTCGACCTCACCGGCCTTCCGCCCACGCCCGATGAACTCGCCCGCTTCCTCCGCGGTGAGGAAACCCGCGAACAGGCCGTCGACCGCCTTCTCGGCTCCGTCCACTTCGGCGAACGCTGGGCCGCCCTCTGGCTCGATCTGGCCCGCTACGCCGACACGATGGGCTATGCCTTCGGCAACCAGGATCCCCGCTATCCGTTCGCTTGGACCTACCGCGACTGGGTCGTGGGGGCACTCGCGTCCGACATGCCCTACGACCGGTTCGTGACGCTCCAACTCGCCGCCGATGCTCTCGAGCTGCCAGCCCCGAAGGCCGATCTTGCCGCCCTCGGCTTCCTCACCGTCGGCCGCACGTTCCTCGGCAATCCCCACGACATCATCGACGACCGCATCGATTTGGTGACCCGCGGGCTCCTCGGCCTGACGGTGGCCTGCGGCCGCTGCCACGACCACAAATACGAACCGGTCAGCACGGCCGATTACTACGGGCTCTACGGCATCTTCGCGTCGAGCCAGATTCCTGCCGAGCTGCCGGTCATCGGAACAGCCCCCCCGGGCCCGGAGGCCGATGCCTTCAACGCCAAGCTCGCGGAGCTCAAAGCTGCCGTGCCGGCCCACGAGGACGCCGTCCGCCGTCGGGGGACGACTGCTGCCATCGCTCACGCCGCCGACTATCTCATCGAGACCGCCCGCCCCACGCCGCGCAAGGCCGACAACCGTCCCCCGCGCCTGGCCGACAACTACGACATCCTTCAGGGGCTCCTCGACCGCGTCTCGAGCGGGATCGGCAACGCCGCCCCGACCGACCCGATCCTCGGGCCGTGGGTGCAGCTCAAGGGGAAGACCGACGAGGAGATCGGCCCTGCCATCACAGCGCTGCTGGTCGCCTGGGGCGAACAACCCGATCCGGCGGTCGTCAATCCGCTGGTTGCTGCCGAACTCCGCTCCCCCTCCCCGACGACGCTGCGCGGCGTGGCCGAAGCCTACGGCCGTCTCTTCGCCCGGGTGGCCCCGGAGTGGGCCGGTGGTCCGGTTGCCAAAGCGGATGATCCGGCGGGGCTTGTCGCCCTCCGCGCCGCCCTCGGAGCCGAGGGCACGGCACTGGTCGTGCAGCCCGGCGAGGCGATGCAACTGGCCTCGATCGAGGAGGGGAACGAACACCGCCGCCGAAAGATGGAGATCACCAAGCACGAGGCCGAGTCGCCGGGGGGGCCACCGCAAGCAATGGTGATGTTCGACCGGGAGCAACTCTCCGACAGCCATGTCCTCATCCGCGGCAATCCCGGCCGCCCCGGCGAACTCGTCGAGCGACGGCTCCCCAAGCTCATCGGCGGCACCCCCGCCTCGCGGACCTCGAGCGGCCGCCTCGACCTCGCCCGCGGGATCGTCGACCCAAACAACCCACTCGCCGCCCGGATGATCGTCAACTGGGTCTGGGCGCACCACTTCGGCCGTGGGATCGTCGATCCGGTCGGGGATCTGGGGTTGCGCGGGGAGCCGCCGAGCCATCCGGAGCTCCTCGACGACCTGGCGCGACGCTTCGTCGATGAAGGCAAGTGGAGCCTCCGCTGGCTCCACCGCGAGATCGTCACCAGCCGCACGTGGCGACGGTCGGCCGTCGCCTCCGCCGAGCAGGAGGCCATCGATCCCGACAACCGGCTCCTCGCCCATGCCAACCGACGGCGCCTCGACTGGGAGGCGTGGCGCGACGGCCTGATGGCGGCGGCCGGGGTTCTCGATACGCACGCGCGCGGCGGCCGCGGCGTGAACCCGCTCGCTCAGGACGCCATGCATCGCCGCACCCTCTACACGCGGCTAGACCGCCAGGATGTCCCGGGCATCCTGCGGATTTTCGACGTCGCCAACCCCGATGCCTCGACCCACGAACGGAGCCGGACGAGCGTTCCCCAACAGTCGCTGGCCGCCCTCAACGCCCCGTTGGTCATCGATGCCGCCCGCCAGGTCGCCGCGCGGTCGCTGCGCGAAGCGGCGGAAGGGGATGACGGGCGGATCGAGCGGCTGTGGCGGGCCTGCCTCTCCCGGTCCCCTGATGCAGAGGAACTCGCGGCAGCGAAGGGATTCCTCGCCATCGCCGGAACCACGACTCCCGACTTCGGCCCCTGGGAACAACTCGCCCAGGCGGTGCTCGCCTCGGCCGAGTTTCAATTCACCGACTGACGCCCGTTACGGCCCCTTTCCTCTCCGGCATCACCATGTCCGCTCAGGCCCCCATCCCCGAGGCGTTCACCAGACGCGACGCCCTGCTCCGCACCGGGCTGGGCCTCGGCTGGCTCGGGGCTGCGAGCCTCCTGGAAACGGAGGCTGCCGCCGCCAACTCGAGCGCCACCCCGGCCTCGTCACCGGAGCCGATCCACCGCTCGCTCGCGCCCCGCGCGCCGCACTTCCCCGCGCGAGCCAGGGCCGTGATTCATCTGTTCGCCAACGGCGGCCCGAGCCATCTCGACACCTTCGATCGCAAGATAGCGCTCGAGAAGTATGCCGGGCAGGAAGTGCCCGGCACCCTCCCCACCGAGCGCCGCACCGGCGCCGCCCTTCCCTCGCCGTTCGCCTTCCGTCGCTATGGCGAGAGTGGCCTCGAGATCAGTGACCTGTTCCCGTCGGTGGCCCGCCATGCCGATCGGCTCCTCGTCGTCCGCTCGATGCACGCCGATGTGCCCAACCATGAGCCGTCACTGATGCTCATGAATTGCGGCGACAGCCGGCTTGTCCGCCCCGCCGCCGGGGCGTGGGTGACCTACGGCCTGGGAACGGAAAACCAGAACCTCCCCGGCTTCGTGGCGATGTGCCCAGGTGGCTATCCGATCAAGGGCACGGAGAACTGGCGCAACGCCTTTCTCCCGGGGGCTTATCAGGGGACCTACGTCGATACCGCCAAGCGCAAGGTGGAGGAACTCGTCGAGAACGTCCGCCACCCGTTCCTCGACCGCGATGCCCAGCGCCGGCAGTTCGATCTGACGACGGCGCTCGACCGCAAGCACCTCGCTACCCGCGCCCACGACCCGCAGCTCGAGTCGCGATTGGCTTCGATGGAGCTGGCCTGGCGGATGCAGGCGGAGGCGGGGGAGGCCTTCGACGTCACCCGCGAGCCGCAGCATGTTCGCGATCGGTACGGCGACGACACCCAGGGGCGGCAGATGCTCATCGCCCGGAGGCTCGTCGAGCGCGGTGTGCGCTACGTGCAGGTGTGGCACGGCGAGGGGCAGCCGTGGGACAGCCACGACGCGATCGGCAAGAATCACGCGCGGTTGGCGAAGGAATGCGATCAAGCGATCGGCGCGCTCCTCGACGACCTCGTCGCCATGGGGCTCCTCGAGAGCACGCTCGTGCTCTGGGGGGGCGAGTTCGGACGGACCCCGACCGTGGAGCTGCCCCAGCCGGGCACCGACATCAAGGAGATCTCGGGGCGCGATCACAACCATCATGGTTTCTCGGTATGGATGGCCGGCGGTGGCGTGAAGGGGGGAATGGCCTACGGCGCCACCGACGAACTCGGCTTCAAGGCAGTCGACAAGCCGGTCCATGTCCACGATCTCCAGGCCACGCTCCTCCATTGCCTCGGCCTCGACCACACGCGGC